>NZ_BAABIL010000947.1:0-960 GCF_039542765.1 Kineococcus glutinatus | reverse complement strand
TCGCCACCCCGTGCGCGCTGGGGCAGCAGCCCACCGAGTACGACGGCGTGCTGCACCCGCCGAGCAGCGCCGCCGCGCCGACCAGGGCCGCCGGTGCGAGCAGGACACCGCCGTGCCGGCGGGGGCCGGGCGGGTTGGCCATGGACGCCTCCTCGTGCGAACCGCGCCGTCGGACCGCGCGAGAGGACCGCGCGACGTGTGCGCACCCGGCCGGCGCGCCCCGCCGGGGTGACCCGGCCGCCGTGCCCCCACCGTGGCGACCCGGTCAACGTAACCCGGCCCCCGCGACAGCGCCCCCTCGTCCCCGCCGCGCCCCGGCCGCGGGGACGACAGGGCCGGGCGGCTGCCATAGCCTTGAGCAACCGCTCCCGCGCCCGCCCGGGACCGGTTCCGCACCACCGCGCCCCCACCCCGCGCCGAGGAGGCCGGCTCCCGCATGCCCTGTCCGCCCGCCCCGGACCACGACCGCACCTGCACCGCCCCCGGCCCCGAACCCGGCCCGAGCGCCACCACCGCGGGGACCCTCCTCCCGGGCCGCCCGGTCCCGCCGCGCCGGGCCGGGCTGATCGCCCTGCTGGGCTCGATGGCCGCGCTCGGCGCGGTGAACATCGACCTCTACCTGCCCTCGCTGCCGCAGGTGGCCGCCGACCTGGGCACGACCGCCGCCGGCGCGCAGCTCACCATCACCACCGTCCTGGTCGGCATGGCGCTGGGCCAGCTCGTCGTGGGCCCCCTCAGCGACCGCGTCGGGCGCCGCGCCCCCGTCGTGGTGGGCCTGGCCCTCTACGTCGCGGCGTGCCTGCTGTGCACCGTCGCGCCGAACCTGCCCGCGCTCGTCGCCCTGCGCGTCCTCGGCGGCCTCGGCGTGGCCGCCTGCGCCGTCACCGGCATGGCCGTCGTGCGGGACCTGTTCACCGGCCCGGTGGCCTCCCGGACGATGTCGCGCATCGTGCTGGTCAT
>NZ_BAABIL010000946.1:0-592 GCF_039542765.1 Kineococcus glutinatus | reverse complement strand
GCCTCGGCGACCGCCCGCGCCACGGCGCGCCCGTCGGCGCCGAGGGCGTGCTGCACGGCGGCGCCCTCGGGGTTGGACGTCAGCGCCAGCACGAACACCCCGCGCCCGTGCGCGGCGGCCACGTCCAGCAGCGGGCGCAGCGAGCCGAACCCCAGGTACGGGGAGGCGGTGACGGCGTCGCCGGCCAGCGGGGAGTCGCCGCAGAACGCGTCGGCGTAGGCGGCCATCGTGGAGCCGATGTCGCCGCGCTTGGCGTCGACCAGGGTGAGCGTGGCGGCGGCGCGCGCCTCGGCCAGGACGGTCTCCAGGACGGCCAGGCCCCGCGAGCCGTGCCGCTCGAAGAACGCCGCCTGCGGCTTCAGCAGCGCCACCCGCCCCGCCAGGGCCTCCAGCACGGTCCGGGAGAACCGCTCCAGCCCCGCCGGGGAGTCCGCCAGCCCCCACGCCGACAGCAGGCCCGGGTGCGGGTCGATGCCCACGCACACCGGGCCGTGCGCGGTGACCGCGGCGGCCAGGCGGGCGCCGAAGCGCCCGCCGGCCACCGTCGGGGCGGGGGCCGCGCTCACCGGCCCGGCCAGGCGGCGGCCAGGGC
>NZ_BAABIL010000945.1:0-504 GCF_039542765.1 Kineococcus glutinatus | reverse complement strand
CGCACGGCGTGAGCGGCGCGGCGTGAGGCAGCCGCCGCCGGGCGGGTGCGCGCACCTGCCTGGCGGCGGCGCTCACCGCGCTGCGGTCCCAGGACGTGGATGAGGCACCATCTCCGGGTGACGTCCTCCACCCCTGCGGGTCGGCGGCCACCGGCGGGGCGCACCACCGGTCAGCCGGCCGATCCGCGGGCCGACCTGCGCGCGGACTGCAGCCGCTGCGCCGCGCTGTGCTGCACCGCCCTGCCCCTGACCGCGTCGGCGGACTTCGCCCTCGACAAGGACGCCGGGCGGCCCTGCCCCAACCTGCGCGACTCGTTCCGCTGCGGCATCCACGCGCAGCTGCGCGAGCGCGGCTTCCCCGGCTGCGTCGCGTTCGACTGCTTCGGCGCCGGGCAGCGGGTGACGGCCGCGCTGGGGGTCGGTGCGGACTGGTGGCGCGAGGCGGGCACGGCGGAGGCGGTGACCACCGCCCTCGCCGTGCAGCGGGCCCTGTCGGAGCTGCGC
>NZ_BAABIL010000944.1:0-531 GCF_039542765.1 Kineococcus glutinatus | reverse complement strand
TTGTGCGCCCGCACCGCGGCGAGCACGTCCGGCGGCAGCGCCACGGTGCCCGCGGCCAGCGCCACGACGTCGATGCGCGTGCGCAGCTCACCCGCCAGGGCCGCCAGCGCGTCCCGGTCGGCCCCGCCGCGCAGGTCCAGCAGACCCGCCACGACGTAGCGCTCCCGCCGGGCCAGGGCGTGCAGGGCGCGCACGGTGCCGGCCACGGTGCGGCCGGTGCTCAGCTCGTCGTCGACGAGCACGAGCGGGCGCCGCGGGTCCGCCAGCGCCGCCAGGACCTCCGGGTCCGTGGGCAGCAGCCGGTGGTCGGTGGCGTGGGAGTGCTCCTCGGAGAACGCCGCCAGCGGCCGCACCCCCGCGACCGCGCGGCGGGTGGAGTGCAGGTGGGGGGCGCCCAGCGCGTCGGCCACGCAGTGCCCCAGCGCCGTCGCGGTCTCGGCGTAGCCCACGACGAGCGGGACGGGGTGCGCCCCACCCGCCGCCGCGAGCCGGCGCAGCACACCGGCCTCCAGCGCGCTCGCGGCCTCGCCG
>NZ_BAABIL010000943.1:0-575 GCF_039542765.1 Kineococcus glutinatus | reverse complement strand
TCCTTGGTCAGCGCGGCGTCCAGCAGGGGGGTGACGGCGCCGCGCTCGGCGGCGGCGCGGATGCCGGGGCGGAACCCCGCGACCGCGTCGTCGGCGTTGGTGCCCGTCGCCACGTGCGCCAGGCCCAGCTCCGCGGCCAGCGGCAGCAGGGTCTCGGTGAGCTCGGACTTGCAGTGGTAGCAGCGGTCGGTGCCGTTGGCGGCGTAGCCGGGCCGGGCCAGCTCCGCGGTGTGCGGCTCCAGCAGCCGCACGCCGAGGGAGGCGGCCAGCGACCGCACCCCGTCCAGCTCGGCGGCGGGCAGCGAGGCGGAGACGGCGGTCGCGGCGGCCACCCGCCCCGGCCCGAGCACGCGCACGGCCTCGGCGAGCAGCAGCGCGGAGTCCGCCCCGCCGGAGAGGGCCACGAGCACCGAGCCCAGCTCCGCCAGCCGGGCCCGCAGCGCCGCCGTGCGCAGGTCCAGGACGTGCCCGTCCAGCCAGGCGGGCACGTCCGCCACGCCCGCCAGCACGACGTCCGCCCCGGCCCGGCGCAGCGCGGCGCCGTCGTGGGCGCCCGTGGTGACGCCCACGGCCAC
>NZ_BAABIL010000942.1:0-650 GCF_039542765.1 Kineococcus glutinatus | reverse complement strand
CCAGCCACCACGCCCCGGCGTCGGAGCCGCCGGCCACCGCCGCGGCACCCGCCGCACCGGCGGCCGGGGTGCTCCCGTCGCCGGTGCTCCCGTCGCCGCTGCCGGCGGCCGGGGTCGCGCCGGCGTGGTGGTCGTCCTCCGCGGCGGTGGTGGTGAACTCCGGAGCGGGCAGCTCGGGCTCCTCCCCACCGGTGGCCGACTGCTCCCACGCCACCACGCTGCCGTCGGAGTACGTCTGGACGGCCGGCAGCAGCACCTCGGTGCCGGCGGCGGGCAGCGGACCGGCCGAGATGGCGAACTCCTGGTACTCCCCCGGCCCGACCTCCGCGCCCGGCTCGGCGGTCCAGACCACCGCGACGGGGGCCTCGGTGACGGTGGCGCCGGAGATCTCCACCGGCTCGGGCAGGGTGCCCCGCTCGACGGTGGCGCTCCAGCCGGGCAGCGGCCTGACCGCGACGTACGTGAAGGGCGTGTCCGCGGGCAGCTGCACGCGCAGCGCCGTCGTCGAGGCGGTGTCGGACTCGGTGGGCACCCGGAAGGTGAGCTGCGCGTAGCCGCCGGCGGCGGTGCTGTCCGGGTGCACGTGCACGTGCGCGGCGGCGCCGGCGGCGGGGACGAGCACGAGGGCGGCCGCGAGGACCGCGACGGCA
>NZ_BAABIL010000941.1:0-730 GCF_039542765.1 Kineococcus glutinatus | reverse complement strand
GCGTGATGCCCGGGCGGTACAGGGTGAGCAGGACCGAGCCCAGCGCCACGACGAACGGCCCCGTCCACGCCGGCAGCGGCGCACCCGACTGCACGGCCCGCACCAGCCGGCGGGTCAGCACCACCGCCGCCACCGCCGCGGCCACCGCCGCGGGCCAGCCCAGGTACCAGGCGACCCAGTCCACGGAGTGCTCCGCGTACGTGCGCCCACCGTCCACCGCCAGCCCCTGGCGCAGCTGCAGGCCGGCCACCAGCCGCGCACCCGGGTCGGCCGGGTCCTGCCGCACCACCAGCCACAGCGGGCGGCTGGCCAGCGCCACCAGCACCACCGCCAGCGCCGCGGCCACCCCGTCGCCGAGGCGCGGCGACGTCAGCAGCCGCACCCGGGCCAGCACCCCGCGGCGGGCCAGCCGCACCACCAGCGCGCAGGCGGCCGCCGTGACGACCGCCAGGGCCAGCAGCGGCAGCAGCGAGCCGGCGATGGTGCCCAGGTAGGGCCGCGAGAGCACCACGGCGGCCTCCACGGCCAGCGCCGTCGCCAGCGCCACCGCCGCCAGCAGCGGGCGCACCGCCGGGTGCCGGCGCACGAGCAGCACCGCGACCACCGGCAGCACCAGGAGCACCTCGCGCAGCGCGTCGACCCGCACCAGGCCGCAGGCGCCCAGCAGCAGGCCCGCGCTGCCGGCCAGCCGCGCCGCGGTGGTGCCCGCCGTCTCCAGCGCCGCCACCAG
>NZ_BAABIL010000940.1:0-697 GCF_039542765.1 Kineococcus glutinatus | reverse complement strand
CTCCTGCGGCGTCGGCGCCTGCGCGACCACGCGCCTCACCGGCGTCCTCGCCGGCCACACCGCCGCGGTCGTCACCGGCGGCGCCACGGCGACGGCCGGGGCGGCCAGCGCCGGCTGCACCGCGGTGGCGGCCAGGCACGTGGCACCCACACCGGCGGCGGTGGCCAGCAGGGCTCGACGGAGAGCGGAGGTCAGCTGCGGCAAGGCGTTACGTCCAGTGCGGTCGGGGGCCGGGGCCCTGTGGCGTCTGGCGCGGCGCGCCGCCCCGGTCGGTGGCCCGCCCGGGGGTGGAGCTCGTACGTGGTGGAGCTGATACACGGCTGGTGCGTGGTGCGACCGGCGCGCGGTGCTGCTGGTGCCCCGAGGACCGGTGGGGCAGGTGCACACCCGTGGTGCGCGCCGTCCCGTGTCGGACCTTACCTCCCTTCTCCTCGGCATCCAGGCCGCGCATCCACAGTTCACCCAGCCCGAGTGTGGTGCAGTTCACCCACCTGCAGGCGGCGACGCGCCGCACACCCCTGCGCCGCGGCCTGCGCGGTGGTAGAAGCTGGCGCGGTGCGGGAGGTGGCCGAGGACCCCGCCGGTGCGCCGGCGCAGCAGGACGGCGCGGACGACGCCGCTCGCGCCGCGGCCGCCCGGGAGGTCGCCGCCGCCACGGGCACCGGCGCGCACGTGCTCGACGGCCTGGTGCCCGACC
>NZ_BAABIL010000939.1:0-569 GCF_039542765.1 Kineococcus glutinatus | reverse complement strand
GCTGCCGCTGGCGGGCGCGGTGGCCGCCGTCAAGGGCAACATCGACGTCGCCGGGCTGCCCACCACGGCCGCCTGCCCGGGGTTCGGCCGCGACCCGGCCGCCTCCGCGACCGCGGTGCGGCGGCTGGAGGACGCCGGGGCCGTCGTGCTCGGCACCACGAACCTCGACCAGTTCGCCACCGGCCTCGTCGGCACCCGCAGCCCGTACGGCGCGGTGCGCGACGCCGAGCGCCCCGACCGGATCTCCGGCGGCTCCAGCTCCGGTTCCGCGGTGGCGGTGGCGCTCGGGATCGTGGACGTGGCCCTCGGCACCGACACCGCCGGCTCCGGGCGCGTGCCGGCGGCCCTGCAGGGCGTGGTCGGGGTCAAGCCCACCCTCGGGCTGGTGCCGGTCACCGGCGTCGTGCCGGCCTGCCGGTCCTTCGACTGCGTCACCGCGTTCACGCGCGACGTGGCGCTGGGCCGCCGGGTGCTGGCGGTGCTGGCCGGTCCCGACGGCGCCGACGCCACCGCCCGCCCGTGGCCGGCCCGCGCGCCGGTGGCCGCGCCGGTGGACGTGCGGGTCGGGG
>NZ_BAABIL010000938.1:0-631 GCF_039542765.1 Kineococcus glutinatus | reverse complement strand
CCGCCGCGCGCAGCCGCGCGGTGGCGCGTCCGGCGGTCCCGCCGTGGCCGGTGCGGGCGGTCGCCTCCTGCTACCTCGGTGTCGCGCACGTCGTGGGTGGTGCCGCGCGCCGCATCGGTGACGGTGCCCGCGAGCTGGACCCCGCGCACCGCCGCGACGGGGTCGGCCTGCTGCTGCTGGCGCTGGCCATCGTCGTCGCCGCCCGCGAGTGGTGGGGGCTGCGCGGCGGCGCGGGGCACGTCATCCACGTCGTCGCGGCGGGCACGTTCGGCAAGGTGGCCCTCGCGCTGCCGCTGGTGCTGCTGGGGCTGGCCGTGCACCTGCTGCGCCACCCCGACCGCACGCACACCACCACCCGGGTCGTCGTCGGCTGCGGCGCCCTCGTGCTGGCCGCCTCCGGCCTGGTGCACCTGGCCTCCGGCGCGCCGAACCCGACGACCGCGGGTGATCCCTGGGTGGGCGGTGCCGGCGGCATGCTGGGCTTCCTCGCCTCGGTGCCGCTGGCGAGCGCGCTGACGCGGTGGGTGGCGGTGCCGCTGCTGGCGCTGCTGGGCCTGTTCGGGCTGCTCGTGCTCACGGCGACGCCGGTGCACGCCATCCCCAGCCGGCTGCGGGCGCTGTACGAGCGGCT
>NZ_BAABIL010000937.1:0-918 GCF_039542765.1 Kineococcus glutinatus | reverse complement strand
GCCGCGGCCACGCGCGCCGCGACGAGCGCCGTGCCCTCCTGGGCGGCGTCCCCGCCCAGGTGCGCACGGGTCACCGGCCGCACCGCCACGCGCAGGTCCACGCGGTCCAGCAGCGGCCCCGAGAGCCGCGAGGCGTAGCGGCGGCGTGCCACCGACGTGCAGGTGCACCCCAGCCCCTTGCCGACGGCGCGGCCGCAGGGGCAGGGGTTCGCGGCCAGCACGAGCTGGAAGCGCGCCGGGAACCGCGCGGTCCCGCGGGCCCGGTGCAGCACGAGCTCCCCCTGCTCCAGGGGCTGGCGCAGCGACTCCAGGACGCGGCGGTCGAACTCGGGGGCCTCGTCGAGGAACAGCACCCCCCGGTGCGCCCGGGAGGCGGCCCCCGGACGCGGCAGCCCGCTGCCACCGCCGACCACGGCGGCGACGCTGGCGGTGTGGTGCGGGTCCTCGAAGGGCGGGCGGTGCAGCAGCACCCCCCGCCCGGGCAGGGTGCCGGCGACCGAGTGCACCGCCGTGACCTCGAGGGCGTCGGCCTCGGGCAGGTCGGGCAGCAGACCGGGCAGGCGGGCGGCGAGCATCGTCTTGCCCGCTCCGGGCGGACCGGTGAGCAGCAGGTGGTGCCCACCGGCGGCGGCCACCTCCAGGGCCAGCCGCGCCTCGGTCTGGCCGGCGACCTCGGCGAGGTCGAGCCCGGGCCCGGCGGGGGCCTCGCCACCGGCGGGCACCGGCGCCACGTCCTCGTCGGTGGGCGGCGGCGGCGCCTCGCCGCGGTACTCGGCCACCAGCTCTGCCAGCCTGCGCACGGCCAGCACCCGGATCCCGGGCACGAGGGCGGCCTCGTCGGCGTTCTCCCGCGGCACGACGACCCGCTCGCACCCGGTGCGGGCGGCGGCCTGCACGGCCGGCAGCACGCCGCGCACG
>NZ_BAABIL010000936.1:0-615 GCF_039542765.1 Kineococcus glutinatus | reverse complement strand
CTGCCCGACGCCGACCTGGACCTGCGGGCGGTCCCCGTCACCGTCACCCCCGGCGACGTCGTGCGCGCCCTGCCGTCGCGCCCCTCCCTCGTCGGGGCCTCGCGGGCGGCGCCGCAGCACCTGGGCGACCTGCTGCAGGCCGCGGCGGCCGGTGCGGCGGCGTGGGCGGGGCAGACGCCGGTGGCGCGCGGGCGCGCCCTGGTGGACCTCGCCGCGGAGGTGGAGGGCCGGCGCAGCTCCTTCGTCACCGAGGCCCGGCGCAGCGGTCTGCAGATCTCCGGCGCGCTCGCCGAGGTGGACGCCGCGGTGGACCGGCTCGTCTGGTGGGCGGGCTGGGCGGACAAGCTGGACCTGCTGCCCGCACCGGTGCCGCCGCCGGGGCACGGTCGGCTCGTGGAGCGGGGGCCGGGCGTCGTCCTCGTGGTGGCACCGGCCGCGCGGGCGCTGCTGGGGCCGGTCTCGGTGCTGGCGCCACCGCTGGTCGCCGGCGGGGCGTGCCTGCTGGTGCCCGCGGCGGCCGCGGCCCAGCTGGCCGACCTGCTGGCACGCGCCGCCCTGGCCGCGGTGCTGCCCGCGGGGTTGCTGACGGTGGCGGCCGGCGGGCAGGAGCGGGTG
>NZ_BAABIL010000935.1:0-569 GCF_039542765.1 Kineococcus glutinatus | reverse complement strand
CTCGCGGGTGCGGGCGGCCGCGGGCGTGCCGGCACCGCGGCGCTCGGCGTTCGCGATCCGCGGCTACGCCCCGGCGCCGGCGGGTGCGCCGGCGCAGGTCATCGCCTTCGGCACCGCGCGCTGGCCCGCCTACGCGTGGTCGTTCCCGGTGGGCGACGGCACCGCGAACGTCGGCTACGGGGAGCTGCTGGGGCCGGGCGGGGCGCTGAGCCGGGAGCGGTTGCTGACCGGGGTGGAGGAGCTGCTGCCCGGGGCGGGGGCCGGCGGGCGGGACTGGCGCGCCCACCACCTGCCGCTGACGACCGGCCGCCCGCGCCAGCCGGACGGGCCGGTGCTGCTGGCGGGCGACGCCGCGGGGCTGGTCAACCCGATCACCGGGGAGGGCATCTACTACGCGGTGCTCTCGGGGTCGCTCGCCGGGCGGGCCGCGGTCACCGCCGCGGACCCGGGTGCGGTGCTGCGCGGGATGCTCGCCGGGCACCTGGGCGCCCACCTGCGCGCCACGGGGACGGCGGCGGCGCTGAGCCGCTCTCCGCGGGTGCTGGCGGCGGCGGTCGCGGCGGTGCGGG
>NZ_BAABIL010000934.1:0-1137 GCF_039542765.1 Kineococcus glutinatus | reverse complement strand
GCCGTGGTGGGTGCCGGCGACCTCGAACCGGCCGGGGGCGCGCGCCGCGGCACGGCGGGGCGGGCCCACGTCGACGGTCTGGTCGCCGGCGGCTCGGTGCTCGTGCCGCTGCCGGGGGAGCTGGTGGGGCCGCACCGCCTCACCCTGCTCGTGAGCAACGCGCACCGGCTCGGCGGGCACGAGTACAACACCGACGTGGTGACCCGCACCCTCCTCGTGCGCGCCGGCGCGGCCGCCCCGGTGGCCGTGCCCGTCGGCCACACCCGGCACCGGGACACCTACCAGGAGGTGTCCGCGGTGGTGGACCTCGACGGCGGCCCGCTGCGGCTGGAGGGCGTCCACGACGACGGCGGGCCCGGCCCGCGGCTGGCCGCGGTGGTCGTCGAACCGCTGGTCGTCGCCCCGCCCGCCGCGACGGCGGCCCGGTGAGCACCCCCGCCGCGCCCCGCCGGCCGGCCCGCATCGGGGACGTGGCCCGCGCCGCCGGCGTCTCCGTGCCGACCGTCTCCCGCGTGCTCACCGGCGCGGCGCGGGTGAGCCCCGAGCGGCGGCAGCGGGTGCTGCGGGCGATCGAGGAGCTGGGCTACCGCCCCAGCAGCACGGCCCGGGCGCTGGTCAGCGGCCGGCAGGACCTCGTCGTCGTCATGACCTCCGACACCGCCGTCCACGGCTACTCCGCCACCCTGCGCGGCGTGGAGACCGCCGCGCGCGCGGCGGGGTGCCCCGTCGTCATCTCCGTCGTCGAGAGCGCCGAGCCCGCCGAGGTGGCCCGCGCGCTGGACCTCGTGCGGTCCCTGCCGCCCACCGGCGTGGTGGTGCTGCGCTTCGACCCGGTCGGCGCCGCCCTCCTGGACGCCCTGCCCGCCGACCTCCCCGTCGTGGCGGTCGGGGGCAGGCCGGAGGGGGACCGGCCGCAGGCGGTGTTCGACGAGGAGGCGGCGGGTGCGGAGCTGACGCGCCACCTGCTGTCCCTGGGGCACCGCACCGTGCACCACGTCGCCATCCCGTCGTCCCCGCGCGCCGAGGACGGGCGCACCAGCGGCTGGCGCTCGGCGCTGCGCGCGGCGGGCGCGCCCGTGCCCGAGGTGCTGGTGGCGCGCTCCTGCGACGCGACCGCCGGCCTGGCCGCCGGCGCCC
>NZ_BAABIL010000933.1:0-806 GCF_039542765.1 Kineococcus glutinatus | reverse complement strand
TCCGAGCTGCGCCGGCGCGGCGTCGGGCGCGCGCCGCTGCCGCCCACACCGCCACGGTCATCACCGCCAGCGCCACCGCCCACGGCAGCACCCGGTCCCCGGCCGCGGCGTGCGCCTGGATGGCCGGATCGGCCGGCAGCCGGGCCATCAGGGCCTCCCCGCTGCTGGTGGCCACCGGCACCAGCGCCACCGTGGCCAGCCCGGCGGCCGGCAGCAGCAGCCCCGCGCGGCGGCGCAACGCGTCGGAGAACGCACACCCCACCAGCAGCAGCGCCGCCAGCGGGGCCAGCACCACGACCGCGTGCAGCACCAGGACGTGGCTGGGCAGGCCGAGCACGACGTCGGGCATCAGGCGCCCTCGACGACGGCACCGTCCACGACGCGCACGGCCAGCGGGGCCAGCGGCTCGGTGGCCGGCCCGCGCAGCGCGGCGCCGGTGAAGGCGTCGAACAGGGAGCGGTGGCAGTTGCAGATCAGCTGATCGCCCTGCGGCTGCACCGGGCAGCCCTGGTGGGTGCAGGCGGCGTCGAAGGCGACCACGGTGCCGGCGCTGGGCTGGGCCACGACGATCGAGCGCCCCGCGCTGGACTGCGCGGCCACCGCCGAGCCGACGGGCACGTCGGCCAGCTGCACCAGGGTGGTGCCCGCCGCGCCGGCGCCCGGCGCGCCCCCGGAGCACGTCGCGGTCGCCGACGGCCTCGCCCTGGCGCTGGTGGCGGTGCTGCTGGTGCCGGAGCTGCCGGCGGCGGTACCGGTGTCGTCGTCGCCGCCGCAGGCCCCCAGGACCAGCGCCCCGCCGGCCAGGC
>NZ_BAABIL010000932.1:0-696 GCF_039542765.1 Kineococcus glutinatus | reverse complement strand
CGGCGAGCCGCGCCCGCCGCCTGCGCAGCACCAGCAGCACCGGCGCGGCGAGCAGGGCGGCGACCGCGGCGAACGGCAGCACCGCACCGGCCACGAGCGCCACCACCCGCACCGTCGAGCCCAGCGCCTCCCAGCCCCGCGCCAGGCCGCCGGTGAAACCCGGCTCGACGGCGGCGGTCGCGGCCGCGGCCTGCCGGGTCAGCGTCACGTCGACGGTCGACAGCGCCACCTGGTCCGCCAGCGCCCGCTGCCGCGCCTGCAGGGCCTCCAGGTCCGCCTGCCGCCGGGCGATCTCACCCTCGACGGCGAGCACGTCCGGGATCGTCGTGGCATCCGGCAGCCGGTCCCGCAGCGTCGCCAGCACCGCCTGCGCCGAGGCCACCCGGCTGCCCACGTCGGCCACCTCCGCGGTGACGTCGGTGGACGTGACGTCCTGCTGGGCGCGCCGGCCGAGCGCGGCGAGGTCCTCGAGCAGGGTGGTGAACCGCTCCCCGGGCACGCGCAGCGTCAGCGTCGCCGCCTCCTCGCCGCCGCTGCCGCCGGACCGGGCGGCGGCCACCAGACCGCCCGCGGTGGTGGCGAGCCGGGTGGCCGCCGTCGCGGCGTCCTCCACGTCGGGCACCTCGACGGTGAGGGTGGCGGTGGAGATCACCGAGCGCCCGGCGCCCGGCACGGTGACGGCGTTGAGGTCGCCGG
>NZ_BAABIL010000931.1:0-538 GCF_039542765.1 Kineococcus glutinatus | reverse complement strand
GCCTGCGCGGCCCTCGCGGCCGGGACGGGGGAGGCGCTGCGCGGGCTGCTCGTCGTGGGCACCTGCGGGTACGTCGTCGCCTACGTCCTCGTGTGCGCCGCGGCGCCGGTGTTCCTGCACCGCATCGGCGAGCTGACGGCGGGACCGGTCCTGGCCGCCGTGCCGGCCGTCGTGGTCCTGGCCGGGGTGCTGGCGGCCTGCGCGGTGGCCGGCGGCGGCTGGGTGCTCGTGGCCACCGCCCTGCTCCTGCTCGCCGCGGCGCACGCCGCGTGGGTCCGCCTGCGCCGGCCGGCGGTCCTGGCGGCCGTGGGCCTCTACGACGAGACGCGCGCCCGGGACGTGCTCGGCGGCCCCGCGTGAGCCCCGGCGAGGACCTGACCGGCCGCCAGCCCCGGGCGCTCGTCAGCGCGCTGTCGCTGCTGGAGGAGGTGGCGCGCACCGGCGCCGGGGCGACGGCCGCGGAGGTGGCGGCCGCGACCGGCACCCCGCGCGCCACCGCCTACCGGTTGCTCAACCTGCTCGTCGCGGAGGAGTTCCT
>NZ_BAABIL010000930.1:0-1130 GCF_039542765.1 Kineococcus glutinatus | reverse complement strand
CCCGGGTCGGCGGTCGCCGCGGCACCGGCCCGGGCCGGGCGGGTGGGGGCGCTGCGCCCGACCACGGCGCTGTCCGTCGCGCTCGCGCTGCTGGCCACCGCCGCCGCCGAGGGCACCGTCGCCGAGGTCGTCAACACCGGCCACCTGGGCGCGCAGGCGACGTGGGGCTACGTGGCGGACCTGCCGGCCCCGACCGGCGGCTGAGCCCGCCGGGCCGGGCACGCCCACCCCGCACGCCCACCCCGCACGCCCGGGGCGGGACCCTGGCGCGGCGGAGGTGACCACGGGTGATCACGACACGGTCACGCGTGGTTTACCCGGCGCCGGCGCGGGTACGAGATCACCGGGCACCGCTGGAGACCGGCGCAACCAGCCGGTGGACGGCACTCCACCTCGTCCCGGGACCGGTGATGAGCGAAACATCGCAGCAGGACGCCTCGCCGTCGCAGCCTGCCGAGGCCACCGTGCGCGCGCAGCGGCGCGAGCAGGTCCTCTTCGAGCGCGAGCGCGCCACGGCCCGCCGCCGGGCCCAGCGCGGCGGCCGCGCCCACCCGAGCGTGGCCGGGGAGCAGGTCGACGCCGGCTGGTGGGCGGTGCAGCAGGTGCGCGCCGACGGCGAGGGCGACGGCCGGCTCGGTGAGGCGCACCCGCACGTGCGCGACCTGCCCGCCGGCAGCGTGCCCGCCGAGCCGGAGCTGCTCGAGCGCGCCCCCGTGCCGCCACCGGTGCCCGACGCCGGCGGCGGGGAGACGGTGACGGTGCCGGTGACGATGCCCCTGACGGTGCCGGTGGACCTGTGGCAGGTGCCCGGCGGCTACGTGGTGGCCCTGGACCTGCCCGGCATCGACCCCACCAGCACCCGCCTGGCCCTCACCGGTGGGTCCCTCACCGTGCGCGCCGAGCGCACCCCACCGCCGGCGCGCGGGCGCACCGCGCTGCTGCTGGAACGACCGCACGGCACCGTCACCCGGCAGGTGGTCCTGCCCGAGGGCGTGCAGGTGCACACCGGCGCGGTGGACTACCGCGACGGGGTGCTGCTCGTCACCCTCACCGACGTGCGCGCGCCGGGCGCGCCCCCACCCGCGCAGGAGCCGGCGCGGCGCATCGACCTGGCCGGCGACGAGCGCCCG
>NZ_BAABIL010000929.1:0-634 GCF_039542765.1 Kineococcus glutinatus | reverse complement strand
GCAGGTGAACCTGGTCAGCACCCTCGACGGTGACGAGTTCACCGTCTTCGCCCCGGTCGACGACGCCTTCGCGAAGGTCGACCCGGCCACGGTGGAGGTGCTGAAGACCGACAGCGCGCTGCTGACGACCGTGCTGACGTACCACGTCGTGCCGGGGCGGATCGCGCCGGACGCGATCGCCGGGCAGCACACCACCGTGCAGGGCGCGACCCTGGAGGTCGCGGGAACCCCGGACGCGCTGACCGTGAACGGGAACTCCGCCGTGATCTGCGGCGGTGTGCAGACGGCCAACGCGACCGTGTACCTCGTCGACACCGTGCTGATGCCGCCCTCCTGACCCCTCGGGGCGCCGGCGGTGGCGCCGGGGCGGCAGCGCCCGGCGCCACCGCGCGGTAGCGGATCACGGCCGTCGCGCGCCACCGCCGCTCGTCGGGCGCCGCCCGCCGGGGGTCGTGCACCGCTGCGACTTCCAGGTGATCGGGCAGGAGCCGTGCGGTGGTCGCCCCCCGGACCCGCCGCGCGGGAGGTTCGGACCCCGCGGACCTCCCGCGGACGGGACGAGGGGAGCGTCGACGGTGCCGACGACGAGCACGGCCACGACCAGCACGACCACGACCAGCACGGCGGGCACGGC
>NZ_BAABIL010000928.1:0-857 GCF_039542765.1 Kineococcus glutinatus | reverse complement strand
GTGACGGCGGCGGCGGCCAGGCCGGTGAGGGCCGCTGCGCCGGACCGGGCCCACCAGCGCTCGTCCACGGCACCTCCCGCCCTCGTCCCGCAGCGGCCGGCGCGGCATGCGCCGGCCGCTGGTCATGCTCGCAGCCGGTGGTGCCGGTGGGGAACCGTGCGGGACGGGTCCGCGCCGGCCGGCTCAGGCGCCGGACGCCGGAGCGTGCGCCGGCGCGCCGGTCGTCGTGGCGTACGCCACCGCACCGGGGGTCAGGGCGCGCACGCGCAGCTCCCCCTCGGCGGCGGGCACGAACACGCTGTCACCGCGCTGCAGGCGGGTGGTGCCCGCGTGCGTGACCAGCTCCAGCGCGCCGGCGCCGACGAGGACCACGGCCGCGCCGGGACGGTCCACGACCAGCTCCGCCCCCTCCACCGGCGCCAGGCGCTGCAGCTGGAACTCCGCGGCCGGCGGGTGGTAGGCCAGGCGACCGGCCGGCTGCTCGACGGGGACCACCACGTGCGGGGGTCGCGGGGCGAACACGACGACCCGCAGCAGCTCGGGCACGTCGACGTGCTTGCTCGTCAGCCCACCGCGCAGCACGTTGTCGGAGTTGTTCATCACCTCCACCCCCAGGCCCTGCAGGTAGGCGTGCACCGTGCCCGCCCCCAGGAACACCGCCTCCCCCGGGGCCAGCTCGACGTGGTTGAGCAGCAACCCCACGGCGATGCCGGGGTCGGCGGGGTGGGTGGCGGCCAGCAACCGCACGACGGAGGCCGCGACCCCCTCGGCGCCGGCGGCCGCGGCGACCAGGCGCGCCACGAACGCCCCGACGGCCGGGTCGCCGCCGAGCAGCAGGACCAGGGCCCGCCGCAGCG
>NZ_BAABIL010000927.1:0-686 GCF_039542765.1 Kineococcus glutinatus | reverse complement strand
AGGAGGAGCTGCCACCGGAGGAGGAGCTGCCACCGGAGGAGGAGCTGCCACCGGAGGAGGGCCGCCCGCCCGGCGACGACGTCGACGGGGAGCCGGTGACCGGGCCACCGGTTCCCGTGGGGGACGCCGTGGACGGCTCCGGCTGCGAGGTCGGGGTACCCGGCGCCGAGGGCTGCGGGGACGGGGTGCGGTCCACCAGCGGCGGCCAGGACGTGGCGGGCGGCAGCCCGGGAGCGGCGGCCGTGGGCCCCTCCGCGCCACCGGCCGCGCCCTGGGAGGGCTCGCCCGCCGCCGGCTCGGCCACCTGGGCGGCCAGCTCGTCGACGCGCTGCATCACCTCCGGGTCGGCCCCGGAGACCAGCAGGCGCTGGCGGATGCCGGCCAGGGCCAGGTCGGCCCCCTCCTGGCGCCCGTCGTCCAGGTCGGCCGCCAGCTGCTCCAGGACGCGCACCGCGGCCTGGCTGGCGGTGATGGCCCCCGGGTCGCCGAGGGGGTCGAGGTGGTTGCCGATGCCGAGGACCGTGACCGAGGTGCTCCGGGTGCTGGCCGGGGCGGCCGGCTGCGCCGGGCCACCGGTGAGCACCGCCACCGCCCCGCCCGCCAGCGCGAGGACGGCGCAGGCGGTCGCGGCGCCGCGGCCGAGCCTGCGCAGCACCCGCCGGCTGGAGGTGCTGCGGTTGCCGGTG
>NZ_BAABIL010000926.1:0-1165 GCF_039542765.1 Kineococcus glutinatus | reverse complement strand
GCCAGCCGGCGCTGGGTGGCCGGCGCCCGCCGCCTCGTGTGGTGCAACGCCGGGGAGCTGGTCCGGGCGCGCGCTGCGGGCCCCGACGCCCTGCGGCGGCGGACCGCGGACCTGGAGGCGGTGTGCGCGGCGAAGGTCGCGGACCTGGTGCGGCCGGGGCAGGTGGTGCTCCGGCTGGCGCGCACGGGGTTCGGCGTGCGGCTGCCCGACGCCCCGCCGACCGGTGCGGCCGCCGCCCGGGAGGAGGTGCGCCGTGGCTGAGCCCGCGCCGGCCCGGCCCCTGGTGCCCGCGGTCCGCGCCCTGCTCGCCGCGTTCGCCGTCCTCACGCTCGTCGCCACCACCCAGCTGTTCGTCTTCGGCCGCGACACCGCCTCCGGTTTCGCGTGGACGGTGCGGCCACCGCTGTCCGCCGCGTTCCTCGGCGCCGGCTACGGCGCCGGCTGCGTCCTCGTGGTGCTCTCGCTGCGCCGCGGCACGTGGGGCGCGGCGCGGGTGGGTTTCCTCACCGTGTGGCTGTTCGCGACGGCGGTGCTGCTCGTGACCCTGCTGCACCTGGACCGCTTCCACCTCGGCGCGGCGGGGTTCGTGCCGCGGGCCGCGGCGTGGGGGTGGCTCGCGGTGTACGTCGCGGTGCCGGTGGCGATGGCGGTGGCGCTGCACGCCCAGCTGCGCGCCCCCGGCGAGGACCCGCGGGCCGGGCCGCGGCTGGGCCGGGGGCTGCACGTCGCGCTCGGCGCGCAGGCGGTGCTGTTCCTGCTCGTGGGGGTCGCGCTGTTCGCGGTGCCCGCCGCCCGGGACCGCTGGCCGTGGCAGCTGACGCCGCTGACGGCGCGGGCCATCGCCTGCTGGCTGCTCGCCCTCGGCCTGGCCGCGGTGCTCGTGGTCGCCGACGACGACCTGCAGCGGCTGCGCCCGGCCGCCGCCACCTACGCCGTCCTCGGGGTGCTGCAGCTGTTCGCCCTGCTGCGCTTCCGCGCCGACGTGGACTGGGGTCGCGCCGCGGCCTGGGCGTACCTCGCGGCGGTCTGCGCGGTGCTCTCCTCCGGCGCCGCGGGGCTGGCGCGCTCGCGCCGGCGCACCCGGCGGCGGGCCGCCCTCGGGGTGGGGTGAGGGAGACGTGGACGTGGTCGGTGTGCGGGTTGGAGCCGGTGTACGGCTGCCAGC
>NZ_BAABIL010000925.1:0-575 GCF_039542765.1 Kineococcus glutinatus | reverse complement strand
TCCCCCGGGCGGGAGCGCCGGCCGGTCACCAGCACCAGCAGCACCGCCACCGCCGCACCCAGCAGCGTCTCCACCGCCCGGTCGGCGGCGACGGCGGCCGGGTCGGCGGGCACCGCCAGGTCGACCATGAGCAGCGCCAGCGGCGTGATGCCCACGACGGCCAGGGCGTAGTTGCGGGTGATGAACAGCTCCGCCCACGCCTGGAACGCCACGGCCAGCAGCACGGCCACCAGCGGCGCGGGGTGCAGCGACAGCAGCGCGAACGCCACGACCACGCCCGCCAGCGTGCCGAGCACCCGGTGGACGGCGCGGGCGACGCGGTGGCGCGTGCCCAGCCCGGACAGCGGGGCCACCGCCGAGACCACCGCCCAGTACGGGTGCGCACCGCCGAGCGCGGTGGCCAGCGCGCCCGCCGCGAGCGGCGCGACGGCGTAGCAGGACAGCTCCCGCACGCCCTCGGGCTCCCGCAGCAGCTCCCGCAGCGGCGTGCGCGGACCCGAACCCCGCTTGGCGCGGTCCCTGCCCTGGGGCAGCAGCCTGCCCGCCTGCAGCAGCAGCAGCGCGAACGCCGCGGC
>NZ_BAABIL010000924.1:0-1020 GCF_039542765.1 Kineococcus glutinatus | reverse complement strand
CTGCGCTCCCCCGTGGCGCTGGACGCGGCGCGGGCGGGTGCGGCGGTGCTGCGCCGCCAGCCGCTGCCCTGAGCGCGCACCCCACCCGCCCGTCCGGCGCCCGTCCGCGTTCTCCCTCCCGCCCGTCTCCGGGTCGGGGCGCCCCGCAGGCCCCGTCGGGGCGCCCGGACCCGGAGACGGGCGGCAGGACGGGGCCCGGTGCCCCTGGACCCCGGCGCGGCCCCGGAGGACCCTGGCCCGGTGGCCGGTGAGCGCACCTACCCGATCCTGCCGTGCCCGGACCTGGAGGACGCCGTCGGCTTCTACGAGGCGCTGGGCTTCACCCGCACCTACTTCCAGCTGCGGCCGTACCCGTGCGCCGTCGTGCAGCTGGAGGACATGGCGATCCACCTGTCGGGCATCGACGGCTTCGACCCGGCCACGTCGGTGGGCAGCGTGGTCGTCGTGGTGCCCGACGTCGCCGCCCTGCACGCGTCCTTCGCCGCGGGGCTGCGCCGGCGGTACGGGCGGCTGCCGGTGGCGGGCGCACCCCGGTTGCTGCGCCCCCGCCGCAAGCAGGGCACCGCGACGGGCTTCAGCCTCGTCGACACCGGCGGCAACTGGCTGCGCTTCTACCGGCTCGGCGCGACGGAGGAGGAGGAGCCGGCCGGGCGCAGCACCGGTCTGGCGCGGGTGCTGGAGGTGGCGGCGCGGCAGGGCGACGCCCGCGGCGACGAGGAGCGGGCGCTGGAGGTGCTGGCCGCGGGGCTGCTGCGCCACCCGGGCGCACCGGCGCCGGAGCGGGTGCGGGTGCTGCTCTACCGCTGCGAGCTGCTGGTGCGCACCGGGCGGCGGGAGCTGGCGGCCGCCGCGCTGGCGGAGGCCGAGGGCCTGGCGCTGACCCCCGAGGAGGAGCGGGCCGTGGCGGCGGAGCTGGCGGCCGCCCGCGAGCTCGTGGCACCGGGCGCGTGAGCGCATCCCACCCGCCCACCCGGCGCCCATCTCCGGGTTCGGGCGCTCCGGAAGGGCCTGCGGAGCGCC
>NZ_BAABIL010000923.1:0-869 GCF_039542765.1 Kineococcus glutinatus | reverse complement strand
GGCCGCCCGCCGGCCGGGGAGGTGGAACTCGCGCTGGCCGCCGCCGCGGGCGAGCTGCTGGGCGTGCCCGGCATCGGCGCGGACGACGACTTCTTCGCCCTCGGCGGGGACAGCATCTCCGCGATCCGCCTCGTGGGCCGGTTGCGGCGGCAGGGCTGGGCGCTGTCCGTGCGGCAGGTGTTCGAGCTGCGCACGGTCGCCGCCCTCGCCGCCGCCGCCGAACCCGTCGCGCCCGCCCCGACCGCTGCCCCGTCCACCGCTGCGCTCGTCTCCCTCGACGACTCCCAGCGCGACCGGCTGGAGGCGCTCGTGCGCCGCCGACGCCGCTGACACCTGCCACCCGGCCGGCCGCGCCCACCGCCGGGCGCCCGGTCCCCCCGCTGCGAGAGGCACCCGCCGTGAACGACGCCCCCTTCGAGGACCTCCTGCCGCTCACCGCGCTGCAGGAGGACCTCCTCGCGCACGCCGAGCTCAGCGCCGGCGGAGCCGACGTCTACACCGGTCAGCGCGTCCTCGACGTGCGCGGCCCGCTGGACGTCGACCGGCTGGGGCGGGCGGTGCAGGACCTCGTGCAGCGCCACCCCACGCTGCGGTCGGGTTTCTGGGTCGACCCCGAGGCCGCCGAGGGCGCGCAGCCGGTGCAGTTCGTCCTCGCCGACGCCACCGCCCGCGTCGACGTGCGCGAGAGCACCGAGGAGGGGTTCGGCGACCTGGCCGCGGCCGCCGCCCGCGAACCGTTCTGCCTCGACGACCCGCCGCTGCTGCGGGTCCTCGTGGCGCGGCTGGCGCCGGAGCACCACCGCGTCGTCCTCACCAGCCACCACGCCGTCCTCGACGCCTGGTCGGTGCCGCTGCTGCTGGCGGACCTG
>NZ_BAABIL010000922.1:0-516 GCF_039542765.1 Kineococcus glutinatus | reverse complement strand
GCGGCCACCCCGGCCGACCTGCAGGCCGTGGCGTGCGTGTGCCGGGCCTGCCCGCGGCTGGTGGCCTGGCGTGAGCAGGTGGCCCGCGCCGGGCGGCGCGCGCACGCCGGCGAGCCCTACTGGGGCCGCCCGGTGCCCAGCCTGGGCGACGAGCGCCCGCGGGTGCTCGTCGTGGGGCTCGCACCCGCCGCGCACGGCGGCAACCGCACCGGCCGGGTGTTCACCGGGGACAGCTCCGGGGACTGGATCGTCGCGGCCCTGCACCGCGCCGGGCTGGCCTCGCAGCCGGGGTCGGTGCACGCCGCGGACGGTCTGCGGCTGGTGGGCACCCGCATCGTGGCGCCGGTGCGCTGCGCGCCGCCGGACAACCGCCCCAGCACGGCCGAGCGCGACACCTGCGCGGGGTGGCTGGACGCGGAGCTGCGCCTGGTGGCGGCCGACGTGCGGGTCGTGCTGGCGCTGGGGGCGTTCGCGTGGGCGTCGGTGCTGGGGGCGGCCCGGCGGCTGGGGTGGGCG
>NZ_BAABIL010000921.1:0-1837 GCF_039542765.1 Kineococcus glutinatus | reverse complement strand
CCGCCGCCCACCGAGCGGTCGGCCGGCCGCGCCCACCGGCCCAGGACAGCAACCCCGCCACCACCGGCGCGCTGCCCAGGGCGATCACGGTGGCCACCGCCACACCGGTGCGCGCCACCGCCGGGTAGAAGGTCACCGGGTAGCCGGCCACCGCCAGCGCGCCCAGCGCGAGCCGCCGCCGCTCCCGCCCGGTGCAGGCCGCCGGCAGCGACCGGGCGCCGCGGGAGGTGAGGAACAGCAGCAGCCCGCCCAGGGCCAGGCCCGCGCAGCCGACGGCCGGGGCGGGCGCACCGGCCGGGGCCAGGGCGCTCGCGGTGCCGGTCGTGCCCCACAGCACGGCGGCGGCCAGGACCGGCAGCGGCCCGGCGAGCAGCCCCGTGCGGGAGCGCCGGCCGGTGTCGCCGGGCGGGGCGGTGGTGCGGTGGCGCATGGTCGCGGGACCCCGTCCGTCGTCGGGCGCTGGCGGCTGACGGTGCTGGTGCACCCGCGGCGCGCCACGCCGGGTGCTGGTGGGTCGAGGCGGCGCGTCGGGCGGCAGGTGCAGCGCAAGTGTCACCGGCGGCCGGCCGGTGGGCCCGCCCGCACCACCCCGCGGCAGGTCCCGCCGGCGCCGCCGGGCACCATGGCGCCCGCCAGCGCCGCCACCCGAGCCAGGAGGACACCGTGCCGCACTTCGTCGCCACCTACGCCTACACCGACGACACCGCCGCCCGCGACGCCACCCGCCCCGAGCACCGGCGGTACCTGGCCTCCCTCGGCGAGCGCCTCGTGCTGTCCGGCCCGACGGACGCCGACGGGGCGGTGCTGGTGTTCGAGGCCGGCTCGGCCGCGGAGGTCGAGGAGATCCTCGACGCCGACCCCTTCACCCGCGACGGGATCGTGGCCGCCCGCACCCTCGTCGGCTGGAACCCCGTCCTCGGCAGGCTGCACCCGCAGCTCTGAGCATCGCCCCTGCAGCGGCGCCCCGCGCCACCCCGGACCGTGACGGTCGGTGACGGCCCGGGGTGGCGGCGTCCGGACGGGTGCCGCCGTCCGGCTGGCCGGGTGACGCCGCGCCACCGCCGGGCCCGCACCCCGGCAGGCTCCGGTGGTCCCCGCACCCACCCGGAGGAGTGCCGTGAACCCGCAGCCGACCGCCTCCGACGCGGGGTCCAGCGTGCTGGAGCTGCTCGCCGCGGCGGCGGTGCTGTCCCTGCTGACCGCCGTCGCCGTGCCCGGGTACTCCGCCCACGTCGCCGCCGCGCAGGCCGTGGCCGCGGCCGGCGACGCCCGCAACGCCGCGCTGCTCGCCGAGGTGGCGGCGCTGACCGAGGGCAGCTACCCCGACGCCGTGCTGAGCGCCGACGTCCTCGCCGACCCGGCGGCAGCGGCGGCGCTGCCCGCCGACCAGCGCGACGCCCACGGCACCGCCGACGTCACCGACCGGGTGTGGGGGGTCGCCGCGGGCCCCGGCGGCGCCCCGGCCGGTGCCTGCGTCCTGGCCCGCCACGAGCGCGCCGGCACCTACGCGCTGCACGACACCTCCACCGGCCCGGTGGCGCGGGGCTTCACCGCCGCCGACGCCCCGCGCACCGGACCCGGCGGGGTGCTGGCGGCGTCCGCCCCGTGCGGGCGGCTGGCGGCGGCGTGGGGCGCCCACGTCGCCCGCGGCACCTGAGCGGCCCACCCGGCAGCGTCACCGGGCCCGGCGGGGCTTGCGACACTGGGCGGGTGACGACGCACCCCTCCACCACCCCCGCAGGCGCACCCGGCCCCGTCGAGGTGCCCGTCGCGCCCCGGCCGGCGGCCGCCGGTGTCGGCAGCGGCCCGGCCGGCGGGGCCGGGCGGGGGCTGGGGG
>NZ_BAABIL010000920.1:0-517 GCF_039542765.1 Kineococcus glutinatus | reverse complement strand
CGCGGTCGGGCGCTGCGTCCGGGCCCGCGCGCGGTTAGTGTCGCGCCTGAGCGACGCGACGGCCCGCCCCAGCGCGGCCGGGCCGGCGGTCGCCGCGTGCGAAGGCGGACGCGGTCGGACGGGAGTGGGTCGATGAGCGGCGGCGGAGCCCCCGAGTACCCCCGGGACCCCGTCGCGCGCCGGCGCTTCCGGGAGGTCACGTCCTCGGTGCTGGGCGCCCTGGTCGACGGCGACCCGCAGCGGCGCGCCGCCCTGGCCGGCAGCGCCGACGAGCCGTGGACCCGGCGGCTGCTGGCCGCACCCCTGCCCGACACCGGCCCCGCCGGCCTCGCCGAGCGCGAGCGGGTGCTCGTCGACGCCCTGGAGGTGCTGGACGGCATCGACGACATGGGCCTCGACGTCGACGACGCCGTCGACCTGGAGATCCTGCGCGCCGACGTGGCGTGCCAGCTGTGGGAGGTGGCCTCCCTCGGGCTGGTCAAGGCCGTGGACGGTTTCGACCCCGACCGGGGCCGGG
>NZ_BAABIL010000919.1:0-954 GCF_039542765.1 Kineococcus glutinatus | reverse complement strand
CCCTCGGCCCGCGCACCACCCGCCGGCTGCGGGGGGAGGCCCTGCTGTCCTGCCGCCGGGAGGACCTGCCCGGCTGGGCGGAGCGGCTGGCGGAGGCCGCCGCGCTCGGCGCCTTCACCACCACCCCGGCCACCACCCCGTGGGCCGGGGCCCGCCTGACCCGGTCCGAGCAGGCCGAGGCCGTCGCCGCCTCGGTGCGCCGCCTCGTGGCCGACCTGCTGCCCGCCGCCCGCGCCCGCATGGCCGTCCTCGACGCCGAGGCCGGCCTGCGCGGCGCCGACACCCCGGCCGGCTGGCTGGAGCAGGTCGAGCTGCTGCGCGGCGTGCGCCGGACCGCGCAGCGCTTCTCCGCGGAGGTGTACCGGCAGTCGCTGGCGGACGTGGTGGCCGCGACGGCCGGCCCCTCCCAGCGCCGCGCGGACGGCGTGCGGATGGGCTGGTGGCGGCGCTGGCGGCTGCGCCGGCAGGCCCGCGCCCTGCTGCTGCCCACCGCGGTGCCCGCCGGCACCGAGGAGCTGCACGACTGGCTGCTGCAGGCGCGGGCGCAGCGGCTGGAGTGGCAGCGCGCCAGCGGCCGCGGCGGTGTCCCGCAGGTGCCGGCGGCGCTGGACGGGGCCGAGGCGGCGCTGGACGCGCTGCTGGCGGAGCTGGACGCCGTCGCCTGGGCGCTGCCGGAGCGCTTCGGCGGGGTGGAGGGCCTGCGCGGCGCGGCGCTGCCGGAGCTGTCCGCGCTGCTGCGCTCCCTGCACGAGGACGAGGGTGCGCTCGGCCCGCTGCCGCGGCGCACCGTGCTGCTGGCGGAGCTCGCGGCCGGTGGCTGGCAGCCGCTGCTCGACGACCTCGGGGCGCGCTGGAGCGGTGAGGGCAGCGTGGACCTGCGCGCGGAGGTGGAGACCGCCTGGTGGGCCGGTGTGCTGGAGGCCGTCTCGCTGGCCGACCCGCTCGTGGGCGCGG
>NZ_BAABIL010000918.1:0-733 GCF_039542765.1 Kineococcus glutinatus | reverse complement strand
CGGCGGCGGGCTGCGCGAGGGCCGGGTCGGTGGCGGGGTCGGCGGCGAGCACCTCGGGTGCCTCCAGCTCGGCGAGCACCGCGTCCACCTCCGCCGCGTCCGGCAGGAAGGGCGCCAGCGGCGGCAGCTCGTCGAGGCTGCCCAGGCCCATCCGGTGCAGGAACTCCGGGGTGGTGCGGTACAGCGTCGCACCGGACGTCGCCTCGACGCCGGCCTCGCTCACCAGCCCCCGCGTCAGCAGCGTGCGCATCACGCCGTCCACGCTCACCCCCCGCACCGCCGAGACGCGCGCGCGGCTCACCGGCTGGCGGTAGGCCACGATGGCCAGCGTCTCCAGCGCGGCCTGCGTCAGCTTCGCGGTCTGCCCGTCCAGCAGGAACGCCTCCACGACACCGGAGTGTTCCGGGCGGGAGAACATCCGCCACCCCCCGGCGACCTCGCGCAGCTCGAAGCCGCGGCCGTCGTCGGAGTACTCCCCCGCCAGCTCCCGCAGGGCGGCCTCGACGACGACCTCGTCAGCGCCCGCGGCGCGCGCCAGCGCGGCGGCGCCCACCGGCTCGTCGGCCACCATGAGCACCGCCTCCAGGGCCGGGCGCAGCGCCGCGACCTCCGCGGCCCGCTCCGCCGCGGCCTCCTGCTCCGCCGTCGGCTCCTGCGCCGACACCGGGTTCTGCTCCAGCGCCGGGTCCTGCTCCAGCGCCGGGTCCTGCTGATCCGTCGTGCTCACGCCTCG
>NZ_BAABIL010000917.1:0-577 GCF_039542765.1 Kineococcus glutinatus | reverse complement strand
CTCCAGCGCCGGGTCCTGCTCCAGCGCCGGGTCCTGCTGATCCGTCGTGCTCACGCCTCGCCCCGGCCCCGGCCGCGACGGCCAGCTGCTCGGCGTACACCCGGGCGGCGGCCGCCACGTCGGTGCCGGCGGCCCCGTCCGAGGCCGGCGGCCAGTGCACCTTCGCCTCGTCCACCCCGACGTGCTGCAGCAGGGCCTCCTGCGCCTGGGTGCTGTTGCGCTCGGGGTCACCGGCCGGCAGGTGCCGCTCGTCGCCCCACCACACGTGCACCTGCGACCAGTCCACCGCGTCGCGGGCGGGGGAGACGGCGACGGCCGCCAGCGCGCGCACACCGATGGTGCCACCGGTGAGCACCACGTGCGCCGCACCGCGCGCGGCCTGCGCATCGGCCAGCGCCGTGAGCAGCCGCGCCGCCACGGCGTGCGCCAGCACCGCCGCCGACGGGTGCACCAGCACCCGCCGGGCCGGCGGGGCCGAGCTCACGCCCCGCCCCGCCCGGCGGCCCGCTTGGTCGCACGCTTGGCGGTGGGTTTCGCGGCGGCGTCGGCGGCCTTCGCGGCCCGCTTGCGCGGGGCG
>NZ_BAABIL010000916.1:0-535 GCF_039542765.1 Kineococcus glutinatus | reverse complement strand
TGCCCGCGCCGGCCACCGCCAGCAGCCCGTGGGCCAGCAGCCAGTCCACCGGGCCCGCCGAGGTGGCCGCCCGCACCGCGCGCTCGGCCTGCGCCACCGACCCCACCGGCGGCCCCCACGTCAGCTTCTCCAGCACGGCGCGCACCCCCTCGGGGGCGGCGTCCAGCAGCGACGCCACGACGTCGGCCCGGCCCAGGTGCGCACCCAGCGCGGCCAGCGCCGCGTCCGGGTCACCCGCCCCGGGCAGGCCCAGGTCCTCCAGCAGCTCCGCCAGCCGCTGCGGGGAGCGCCGCCCCAGCGCCTCGGCCAGCGGTGGCCCGAGCCCCGCCGGGTGCGGGCCCAGCACGTCGCGCACGGCCTGCACCACGTGCAGCCGCCGGTCGGTGCCCCACACCAGGGCCCGCTCCCGCAGCAGCGCCAGCTCCGGGCCCGCCTTGGCGCCCCGGGCGCGGGTGACGGCCGCGGCGGTGGTGGGCTCGGGCAGCACCGCGAGCACCTCGGCGACCTGCAGCGCGGGGGCGGCGAGGTCGTCGAG
>NZ_BAABIL010000915.1:0-638 GCF_039542765.1 Kineococcus glutinatus | reverse complement strand
GTGACCCCTCTCGTTGCGCGAGCTGCGCACGTGGCGCAGCGGGTGCTCGACGTCGGCCGGGACTGCACTGTCCACTCACCCGGGCGGGTGACGGGCCTGGAACCACCGGTGCGGGCGCGAGCACCGCGCACCGGTAGGTCGCAGTGTAGTGATCGGGGTCACCGCTCGCTTCCCCGGGCCCGGCTCCTGGAGCCCTCGTGCGCGTGATGTCCGTCACGGGGGACGGTGCGGGCGGGGGGCCGGGGCGCCGGATCAGGTCGACCGGTTGTTGCGGACGGCGCCCTGCAGCGCGGTGATCGCGTCCTCCGTGGCGGCGGCGGCGGCCACGTTGGCCTGGCGGACGGCGTCGTAGACCTCCTGGCGGTGCACCTGGACCTCCCGGGGCGCCTCGATCCCGACGCGCACGACATCGCCTCGCACCTCGAGGACGCGGACGACGATGGCGTCCCCGATGACGACGCTCTCCCCGGCCCGCCGCGTCAGAACCAACATGCAGTCAGCATAGGGTGACGATGGGTCATCGTGCGCGCAGGCGCCGGGCGCCCCGGACGGCAGAGGGCCCCGCTCCGGAGCCGGACGGCTGCGGAGCGGGGCCCTGCCGCGGGAGGACGCCGAGCGCGGGTCCCCGCGCCGGTGCC
>NZ_BAABIL010000914.1:0-959 GCF_039542765.1 Kineococcus glutinatus | reverse complement strand
CGTGGTGGGGCCGCGCGGACGGGTACCGCCTCCCGGGTGAGAACCCGCACCCGGACGGCGCAGCGCCGGCGGCCCCGGCGGGACGGGTGGCCCCGCTCAGCCCTGCGTCGCGAGCACCGCCGTGACGAGCTCCTGCTCCCGGACCGCGGCGGGCAGTGCGTCCAGCGCCGGTGCCAGCACCACGGAGCCGCCGCGCACGTACGCGGCCAGGACGCTGCCCACCACCGCGGCCGGCGAGGCGTCGGTGAGCAGCCGCACCCCCACCGGCCAGGCCGCCCCCGCCGCCAGCGCCGCGGGCAGCAGGTCCCCGAACGACGTCGTGGCGCTGCGGGCGGTGCGGGCCGCGGCGGCCGGCTCCGGCGCGGCGTGCGGGCGGAAGACGTCGCCGTAGCCGGTGATCACGCGGGCGTAGTCCAGCACCCCGGCGGGGGCGCCGGCGGGGTAGGCCGCCGCCAGCGGCGCCAGCGCCACGACGACGCCGTCACCCGCGGCCGCTGCGGCGGTGGCCGCGTCCGCCGTCACGAGCACGTCCGCGCCCGCCGCCACCCCGCCGCCCGCGCCGTCGCCCACCACGACGCCCGCGCCCACCGACCAGGCGGCCAGCTGCCACACCAGCGCCCGCCAGTGCGCCGGCAGGTCCAGGGCCACCGTCGAGCCCGGGCCCGCGTCGAACTCCTCCACCAGCAGGTTCGCGGTCTTGGACACCCAGGTGTCCAGCACCCGCGCCGACAGCTCCACCCGCTCGCCGTCGTCGGCGTGGCGGGGCCCGTAGAACGTCAGCCGCGGCCGCGTCGGGTCCGCCGCGACGAGGCGGCGCAGCAGCTCGGCCACCGAGGGCGGCAGGGACGGCGGGACGGCGGGCGCGGAGCTCGGGGAGGCCACCGCGCCAGCCTAGGAGCCACCGCCCCGCCGGCGGCGCCGGCTGCGGCTACCGCCGGCGGTGCCGGCGGCGGCTACCG
>NZ_BAABIL010000913.1:0-533 GCF_039542765.1 Kineococcus glutinatus | reverse complement strand
TCGGGACGCGCGGCCTCCTCCGGGCCACCGGAGGCGTGCCGGGCGCGGGTGGCGGCCTCGCCGCCCTGCCGCGCCGGCTCGTCGGCACCGGCCGGCCGCTCGAACGAGGCGGTCGGGAAGCCCTGGGGCTGCTCGCCGCCGGGGGCGTTGCGGGCCCCCGCTCCGTTCGACTCGGTCGTCACGGCGTCCTCCCCGAAGCTCCGGCCCTCGACGGCGGCGCGCGGGCCGGCCTCGGCCTGCGGCGCCGGGAACGCCGCAGGGCGCTCCACCGGGTTCGCCCGGTCCGCGGGGGCGGCGGGCACCACGGGCGGCACGGACCCGGCAGTCACCGACGGTACAACAGGAGTGACCGGGGGTGCAGATGCGGGCGTGCCGTCGGCGAGGTGCCGACGCATCGTGGCCAGGGTGAAGGCGAAGTCGTCGCCCTCGGTGGAGATGGGCCGGTGCGGCACGGTGCGCTCCCCGGCCGGGGCCGCCGGAGCGGCGGGGGCCGGAGCCGCGGGGGCCGGAGCGGCGGAGGCCGGGGCCGCGGG
>NZ_BAABIL010000912.1:0-561 GCF_039542765.1 Kineococcus glutinatus | reverse complement strand
CCTGCGCCCAGGTGCGGGAGGTCAGCGCCTCCACGAGCATCCCCGCCACGAGGTAGTTGGTGTTGGAGTACGCCCAGCGCGTCCCCGGCTCGAAGCCCAGCGGTTGCGCGGTGGCGACGGCGACGAGGTCGGCCGCCTCGTGGTGCTGGTAGCGCACCGCCTCCCAGGCCGCCGGGGTGGGGAACTGCTCGGGGAAGAGCGGCAGGAGCTCGGTGTAGTTCGCCAGCCCGCTGGTGTGCTGCAGCAGCATCCGCACCGTGATCCGGTCACCGCCGGGCAACGTGTCGGGCAGCACGCCGGGCAGGTGGCGCGAGACCGGGTCGTCCAGGCCCACCCTGCCCTCGGCCACGAGCTGCAGCACGACCGTGGCGGTGAAGACCTTCGTGATGCTGCCGGCGCGGAACCTGCCCTCGCGCGGTACCGGCCGCGTGCCGCCGAAGTCCGCCGTGCCGCTGCGGGCCGTCAGCTGCTCGCGGCCGTCGGTGATGCGCACCTGTGCGCCCTGCGCCCAGGTGCGGGAGGTCAGCGCCTCCACGAGCATCCCCGCCACGAGGTAGTTGG
>NZ_BAABIL010000911.1:0-801 GCF_039542765.1 Kineococcus glutinatus | reverse complement strand
CCCACGAGGGCGGCGCCGGTGCCGGTGACGGTGAGGCGGCCGGTGCGCGCGTCGGTGGGGCGCTGGCGGCGCTCGTGGCCGGCTCCCTGGCCCTGCAGGTCGGGTGGGTGGTGTGGTTGTGGCGCTTCACCCCGCCCACCGACTGGGCGCCCTGAGACCGCCGCCCGCGCCGCGGTCCGGGCCCGCAGCGCCACCCGCGCGGCGCGCCGCACGGGTGGCGGTACGGGCCCGGACCGCCACCGGGGATAATGGCCTGGATCACGCCGCGCGGACCCGCCAGGTGGGGGCTCGCGTCCGGCGCGCGCCGAGAGAAGGGGTTCACGCCGATGGCGGCCATGAAGCCGAGGACCGGGGACGGTCCGCTGGAGGTCACCAAGGAGGGGCGCGGCATCGTGCTGCGCATGCCGCTGGAGGGCGGGGGACGCCTCGTGGTGGAGATGTCGCCCGACGAGGCGTCCGCGCTCGGGGACGCGATCACCTCGGTGGTCGGCTGACCGGGACGGCGGGCGGCCCCGCTGCGCCCGCGCAGCGGGGCCGCACCCCCGTCCGGCAGCCGCCGACACCCGTGCTGGTCCCCGTGCCGGGTCCCCCCGCCGTCCGCGGCGCCGGGTCCGGTGCCCCGCGAACGAGGAGACGCCCGTGCCCGACGTGAAGGCAGCACCGCCGCAGCTGCGCCGCTGGACGATGCCGGTGGTGGAGGTGGTGCCGGCCGGTCCCGCGGACGCCGACCTGACGGGCGTGGCCGCCCCCGCCGCCGAGGACCTGCAGCAGGACCACCACGATCACGCCGACGATGCCGAG
>NZ_BAABIL010000910.1:0-876 GCF_039542765.1 Kineococcus glutinatus | reverse complement strand
CCCAGCCGGAGCACGTGCTCGGCGGCGGTGCGGGCGGCGGCGCGGTCGTCGATGCCGACCCAGGGCGGCGGGGTGGGGCCGACGGTCCGCAGCTGCTCGGGGTGCGGCTGGTCGATGACGACGAGCGGGATGCGGCGGGCGAGGGCGGCGCGCAGCACCGGGTCGTCGTGGGGCAGCGAGGAGGCGAGCAGGCCGTCGAGGACGGCGCCGGTGACGGCGGCGGCGCTGCGGCGCGGGTCGGCGGAGCCGGGCACGAGCAGCAGCCCCGTGCCGGCCCGCTCGGCGACGGAGGTGGCCCCGGCGAGCAGCTGGACGGCCACCGGGTCCTCGAAGGCGTAGGACAGCCCGTTGTCGTAGGCGACGCCGATGGCGCCGGTGCGGCCGCGGCGCAGCCCGGCGGCGAGCGGGTTGGGGCCGGGGTAGCCCAGCCGCTCGGCGGTGGCCAGCACCCGTTCGCGCAGCTGCGCGGAGAGCTGGTCGGGGCGGGTGAAGGCGTTGGAGACGGTCTTCGCGGAGATCCCCAGCTCGTCGGCGACGTGGCGCAGGGTGACCTGTCGCGGAGGCGGCGGAACCATGGCAGCATTCTGTTACTTCACCGATGAAGAAGAGCGCGGCGACGGGCAGGTCGACCGGAAGCCGCCCCGGGAGGAGCGGACGTGGACGCACCGGGCGCACCCGCAGCGGCGGTCCCGCGCGCCGGCCGGGTGGTGGCGGTGCTGTGCGCCGTGCAGTTCGTCGACGTGCTCGGCGGCACGGTCGTCATCACCGCCCTGCCGGCGGTGCTCGCGGGGCTGGGCGCACCCGCGGCGGCCGCCACCCCGCTCGTGGCGGGCTACGCGGTGTTCTTCGGCGCGCTGCTGGTGCTCGGCGCCCGCC
>NZ_BAABIL010000909.1:0-1223 GCF_039542765.1 Kineococcus glutinatus | reverse complement strand
CGCCGGGCGGAGCACCCCCGCGCCCCTCACCCGCGGCCGCCCGGGGCGTGGAGCCCGGCGGGCAGCAGGGCCAGCGCCGTCGCCTCCAGCGCCAGCTGCGGGGCCGCGGTACCCGCCAGCCGGGTGCGGGCGGTGCGGACGGCGTCGATGCGGTGCAGGGTCTCCTCCGGGGTGCTCGCCCGCGCCAGCCGCTCCACCTCGGCGCGCTGGTCGCCGTGGACCAGCTCCACAGCGGCCCCCAGCTGCACGACGAGCACGTCTCGGAACAGGCCCAGCAGGTCCACCAGGGCGCGGTCGAACGCGTCCGTCTGCTGCCGGCGCACCCGCCGCTTCTGGTTCTCCTCCAGCTGGCGCACCTGCGCCCGCACCGCCGGCGGCAGCGTCGAGGCGTCCTCGGCCCCCAGCGCCCGCAGCAGCGCCGCGCGCTCGGCGGCGTCGCGCTCGGCGGCCGCCGCCGTCGCCTCCTGCTGCACCACGTCGTGCAGCTCACCGGCCGCCACGACGGCCTCGGGGACGCTCGCGGCCCGCACCGGCAACCGCAGCACCTCCAGCCGGCGGGTGCGGGCCTCCTCGTCGCGGGCCAGCCGGCGCGCGAAACCGATGTGCCCCTGCGCCGCGCGGGCCGCGAACTCCGCCGTGCGCCGGTCCACCCCGTCGCGGCGCTGCAGCAGCTCCGCCACCGCGGCCGCCGGCGGCACCCGCAGCGCCACGTGCCGGCAGCGGGAGCGGATCGTGCGCAGCACGTCGTCCGGGTTGGGCGCGCAGAGCAGCCACACCGTCCGCGGCGGCGGCTCCTCGATCGCCTTGAGCAGCGCGTTGCCGGAGGAGTCGTTGAACCGGTCCGCGTCCTCCACCACCACCACCCGCCAGCGCCCCAGCGTCGGGCGGCGCTGGGCGACGCCGATGAGCGGCTCGACGTCCTGGCGCCGGATGACCGGGTTCTCCGTGGCGAACAGGTCCACGTCGGCGTGCGCGCCGGACAGCGCCGTGCGGCAGCCGTGGCACCGCCCGCAGCCCGGCGCCCCGGCGGTGTCCTCGCACTGCAGGGCCGCCGCGAAGGCCCGCGCCGCCGTCGAGCGCCCCGACCCGGGCGGACCCGTCAGCAGCCAGGCGTGCGTCATGCCCGAGACGGCACCCGGCACCACCGCGGTGTCGCCGCCCGCGGCCGCCTCCGCCACGCGGGCCCGCGCGGCGGCCGCGGCCAGCGCCAGCACCGCCGCGAT
>NZ_BAABIL010000908.1:0-1557 GCF_039542765.1 Kineococcus glutinatus | reverse complement strand
CTGCCCGGGCGCGCCGGGACCGGCACCAGCACCGGCAGCGCCTTCGGGGTGCGGGTGCTGCCCGCCGACGGCACGGTGCTGGCCGTCGACGGCACCTGGGACGCCGGCGCCGAGCGCGCCGCGCAGCAGGTGCCCGCGCTGGCCCTGCAGGTGCAGGCCACCGCCACGGACCCCGAGGGCCTCGGCGGTGTCGGCGTCGTGCGCGGCGGGCTGCTGGCCAGCGCCTCGGTGCTGCTCGTGGTGGGCGCGGTGCTGCTGCGCCGCCGCCGCCGGCTGCGCCACGTGCAGGAGATCATCGAGGTCGCCGAGGGCCTGGCCGACGGGCAGACCTCCCGCCGCGCCGACCTCAGCGCCTCCTCGGACTCCCTGCGGCGGATGGCCGCCGCGGTCAACCGCGCCGCCGACAACACCCAGATGCTGCTGGCCGGCATCGCCTGCCACGCCTCCACCGTGCACGAGGTGGTGACGCGCCTGTCGCGGCACAGCGCCGAGGTCTCCCGGCACACCGCCGAGACCGCGCAGGAGGCCATGATGCTGAGCCTGGCCACCGACGAGGTCACCTCCGGGGTGCAGGAGCTGCTGGACGGCGCCGAGGAGCTGCGCCGCACGCTGGACACCATCGCCGCGCGCGCGGAGGAGGCCGGTGGCATCGCCGCGCAGGCCACCGCCGCGGCCAGCGGCACCAGCCGCACGGTGGCCACCCTCGGCGAGGCCGGCAGCGAGATCAGCGACGTCGCCGCGTTCATCGGGGGCGTGGCCGGGCAGACCAACCTGCTGGCCCTCAACGCCACCATCGAGGCGGTGCGCGCCGGGGCGGCGGGCAAGGGGTTCGAGGTGGTCGCCGAGGAGGTCAAGCAGCTGGCCACCAAGACCCGTGAGGCCAGCGGCAGCATCGACGCCCGCATCAACGCGATCCTGGGCGGCACCGCGGAGGCCACCACCGCGCTGGGCGGCATCGAGTCGATCATCGCGGAGATCGTCTCCTGCCAGGACGGCATCGGCACCGCGGTGGACACCCAGCGGGTGGCCACCGAGCAGATGTCGCAGCGGGTGGAGCGCACCAGCGACAACGCCCTGCGCGTGACCGAGAGCATCACCAGCCTGGCGACGTCGGCGAGCAACTCCACCTCCAGCACCCGCGAGCTGGCCACGGCGCTGGCGCAGCTGCTGGACGTGGCGACCAACCTGCACGAGCTGACCGCCGACTACGAGGACCTGGAGCTGCCGCTGCTGGAGCCGGGGCCGGTCGCCGGCGCGGTGCCCACCACCCCCGGCGCGGCAGCGCCCGCACCGACCGCCGACAGCGCACCGGCCGCTGCCAGCGGCGCACCCGCAGCCGGCAGCGCACCGGCCCCGGCACCTGCAGCACCTGCCTCGGGGCCGGCGGCGCCGACGGCGGCGGTCGAGCTGTTCTGAGCCGGGCCCGGGCACCTACGGTGGCCCGGTGGACGGCGAGCGCACCGGCGCTGTCGGTGCCGCGGCGGCGCGCACCCTGGCGGAGGACGTGTACCTGCTGCTGCTGGACCCCGGCCGCGAGCGCCCGGTGCTGGACGGCAC
>NZ_BAABIL010000907.1:0-734 GCF_039542765.1 Kineococcus glutinatus | reverse complement strand
CGCACGAGCGCGTGCACCTCCGCCGGCCGGGGGAAGGGGTCCGTGCCGCGGGCGTGGGCGCGCTGGCCGTCGAGGCTGACCGCCACCGCCTCGTCGCAGCGGCCCAGCGACCACAGCGCCAGGCCCGCCGGGTAGGCCGTGCGCGCGTAGGCGACGTGCCCGGGGTCCAGCAGGGCCTCCAGGCTGCGCAGCGCCAGCCGCGGCCGGCCCGCCAGCACGTGCTCCATGCCCAGGCGCTGCAGCAGCGGGGTCCGGCTGGCCGGGGCCAGCGACGGCAGCGCGGCCTCGGCCAGCGCGACGCCCTCGGCGTAGCGGCCGTGCAGACCGGAGACGATGTGCACCTGCGCATTGACCAGCCGTGCCCGCAGCTCGTCGTCGGCCGGCCCGGGGCGCAGCGCTGGCAGCAGTCCGGTGATGAGGTCGAGGGCTTCGTCGGTGCGGCCCTGCTTCATGAGCGCCTCGGCCAGCCGCAGCCCCGTCGCCGGCCCGGCCCCCTGCGCCAGCGCGGCCCGGGCCAGGCCCTCAGTGACGGTCCAGTCCAGCCGGCCGGTCACCGAGGTGGGCAGCCGCTGCAGCGCCTCCTCCACAGCCTCGGCGAGCACCGCGGCCGGCACCGGGGCACCGGACTCCAGGTGGCAGACGCCCAGCCGCAGCGCGTCCCCGCGGCGGCGGGTGCCCGCGTCGGCCAGCACCAGCGCCACGTCCCGGCCCGCCCGCCGCGCCCGCAGCGGGGG
>NZ_BAABIL010000906.1:0-625 GCF_039542765.1 Kineococcus glutinatus | reverse complement strand
CGCCGTCCTGCCCCCCGTGGCGCCCGAGGGCACCCACCTGTCGCTGCGGGTGCCCGCCACCAGCCGGTTCCGCCTCGACGACCTCGTCCGCGCCGGGGCGCTGCCCCCCGCCTGGGTGCCGCTGCTGCGGGCCGTCGTCCACCGGCGGCTGTCCTTCCTCGTCAGCGGGGGCACGGGGGCGGGCAAGACGACGGTGCTGGAGGCCCTGCTCGGCGAGGTGGACCCCGCCGAGCGCGTCGTCCTCGTGGAGGACGCCGGCGAGCTGCGCCCCGCCTGCCCGCACGTCGTGCGGCTGGAGGCGCGCCGCGCCAACGTCGAGGGCCGCGGGGAGGTGCCGCTGGAGGTCCTCGTCCGCCAGGCCTTGCGGATGCGCCCCGACCGCGTCGTCGTCGGCGAGTGCCGCGGCGCGGAGGTGCGCGACCTGCTCGCCGCCCTCAACACCGGGCACGCCGGCGGCGCGGGCACCGTGCACGCCAACACCGCCGCCGACGTCGTCGCGCGCGTGCAGGCCCTGGGCGCGCTGGCCGGCATGGGCCCGGCGGCGGTCGACGCCCAGCTCGTCGCGGCCGTGGACCTCGTCCTGCACGTGGAGCGGGGCGGCGCCGGGCCGGGGCGGGGCGGGGTG
>NZ_BAABIL010000905.1:0-1070 GCF_039542765.1 Kineococcus glutinatus | reverse complement strand
CGCGGGGCCCTGCCGGCGGTGCTGGCGCTGGCCGCGGGCGGCTGGGGCGTCGGGGTCGCCAGCCCGCAGGGGCGGGGGCTGGCCTCGACCTCCCGCGCCTGCACGGCCCGCCACCGCGTGCCCCCGCCGGGCACGCCCGCCGCCGAGCTGGCCGACGCGGTGGCCGCGCTCGTGCGCACCGGCGGCTACGACGTGGTGTTCGGGGCGGGGGAGGCGGAGGTGCTGGCACTGTCCGCGCACCGCGACCGCCTGGGCGCGGTGTTCCCGCACGGCCCGCACGCCGGGGTGCTGCGGGCGCTGGACAAGGTGGAGCTGTCCCGGGCCGCCTCGGCCGCGGGCATCGCCGTGCCGCAGGTGCTCACCGCGGAGGAGGTGCCGGACGAGCGCACCGCCGTCATCGTCAAGGCCCGGCTGCACGCCCGCCCGGACGTGCCCGGCGCGCCGCCGCGCATCGACACCACCGTCGTCACCGGTCGCAGCGCCGTGCGGCGCCGGCTGGCGGAGATCCGCGGCCTGGGCGGCGAGGGCGAGGTGCAGGTCCTGCACACCGGTGAGCTCGTGGCGTACTCGGCGGTGCGCGGCCCGGACGGCGTGGTGGCCGACTCCATGCAGCGGGCGGCGCGGATCTGGCCGCCGGGGGCCGGGGCGAGCTCGCGGGCCCGCACGGTGGAGGTCGACGAGGAGCTGGCGGCGCGGGCGTCGGCCCTGCTGGCCGGGCTGGGCTGGTTCGGCCTGGCGGAGCTGCAGTACGTCGAGGAACCCGACGGCACCGCCCGGCTCATCGACCTCAACGGCCGCTTCTACGGTTCCCTGTCGCTGGCGGTGGCGGCGGGCGCGAACCTGCCCGCGGTGTGGGCGGACCTGGCGGTGGGCCGGCCGGTGCGGCCGGTGCGGGCCCGGGCGGGGGTGCGCTACCAGTGGGGCAGCGCCGACGTGCGCCGGGCGCTGGCCGAGCGCCGCGGCGGTCTGGGGCGCGACCTCGCCGTCACCCTGGGCGCGGCCGCCGGCGCCCGGCACAGCGTGCTCGACGTCCACGACCCCGGCCCGGCGCTGGCCAGGGCGCTGGCGGG
>NZ_BAABIL010000904.1:0-1618 GCF_039542765.1 Kineococcus glutinatus | reverse complement strand
GGGGCCAACGCGCTCGGGGCGCTGCTCGGGGTGGGGGTGCTGGCCCGTTGCGGCCGACGCGGGCGACTCGTCGTCCTGCTCGCCGTCACGGTGCTGACGGCTGCCAGCGAGCGGGTGAGCTTCTCGGCGGTCATCGACCGCACCCCGGTGCTGCGCGAGCTGGACGCGCTGGGACGGCGACCGGCTGCATGAGGTCGCCGCGCACGCTGGCGGCGGCCGTCGCCTCCGTGGCCGCCATCACCGTGCTGGCCCGCATCGCGGGGTTCGGCCGGACGTTCGCGCTGTCCAAGACCGTCGGCGACAACTGCCTCGGGGCGGTCTACACGACCGCCAACCTCGTGCCCAACGTCCTCTTCGAGGTGGTCGCGGGCGGGATGCTGGCCGGGGCGCTCGTGCCGGTGCTCGCCCCGGCGCTGGCGGCGGGCACCGCGGAGGGCCGCGAGCGGGCCTCGCGGACGGCGTCGGCGGTGCTCACGTGGACCGTGCTGGTGCTCGCGGTGGCGGCGGCCCTGACGGCGCTGCTGGCCGGACCGGTGACGCGGCTGCTGCTGGGCGGTGCGGCGGCCGACTGCGCCGGGGCCGCCGCGGCCGCGGAGGCGATGCTCCTCGTCTTCCTGCCGCAGGTCCCGCTCTACGGCCTCGCGGTCGTGCTGGGGGGTGCGCTGCAGGCGCAGCGGCGCTTCACCGCGTCCGCGGCGGCACCCCTGGTGAGCAGCCTCGTCGTCACCGCCGCCTACCTGGGGTTCGCGGTGCTGCTGCCCGCCGGCGTCGCGCGCCACGCCTCGCCGGACGCCGTGCCACCGGGTGCGCTGGCGGTGCTGAGCTGGGGCACCACGGCCGGGGTGCTGGCGATGGTCGTGACGCACGTGCCCGCGCTGCGTTCGCAGATCCGCTGGCGGCCCGCGCTGCGCCCGGCACCCGGCGACGGGACGCGGCTGCGGGGGCTGGCCCTGGCGGGGCTGGCGGTGCTGCTGGCCCAGCAGGCCGTGACGCTGGCCACGGCCCGGTTGTCCAACGCCGGCGGCGACGAGGGGGCGGTGGTGCGCTGGAGCTTCGCGTGGGCGCTGTTCCTGCTGCCGTACGCGGTGCTGGCGGTGCCGGTGGCGATGGCGGTGTTCCCGCGGCTGGCCGCTGCCGCCGGGCGCGAGGACCCCGGCGTCGCCCCGCTGGTGGCGGGCACGTCCCGCGCGGTGGTGCTGGCCGGCTCCGCCGTCCCGGCGGCGCTGCCGGGGGCGGCGACGCCCGTGGCGCTGGTGTTCGTGCTGGGCGGGCCGGGTTCGGGGAGGTCCGCCGACCTCGCCGGTGCCCTGGTGGTCTTCGCCCCGGCCCTGCTGGGCTACGGGCTGACGGCGCTGCTGGTGCGTGCCCTGTACGCCGTGGGCCGGGGCCGGGCGGCGGCGGGGGCGGCCGTGACGGGCTGGGCGGTGGTGCTCCTCGCGGCGCTGGTCCTGACCCGGCTGCTGCCGCCGGGACGGGTGGTGACGGCGCTGGCCGCGGCGCACGCGATCGGGCTGACGGTGGGTGCGCTGCTGCTGGCGCGGGCGGTGCGGGCGGCGTGCGGGCCGCCGGCGGTGGCGGGTCTGGCCCGGGCCAGCGGCGCCGGCGCCCTGGCCGCGCT
>NZ_BAABIL010000903.1:0-2122 GCF_039542765.1 Kineococcus glutinatus | reverse complement strand
GGCCCCGTCGGGTCGGGCAAGACGCGGCTCGTCGAGCGCCTGCTGCCCCTGCTGGCGGGCCTGGAGGCCGGCCGGGGCAACCCCACCATCGAGACCCTCGACGCGATCGCGGTGGCGCTGCGCATCCCGCTGACCGACCTCCTCGCCCGCGACACCGACCCCGGTCCCGTCCTGGTGCGCGGCACCGCCGGCAGCGGCGGCGAGCCCACGCGGGAGCTGCTGCGCCGCATCCCCGGCGGGCACGGCGTGGAGGTGTGGCGGCTGCGGATGCCCCCCGCCACCGCCCTCGACGGGCTGCCCCACGCCCCCGGCACCACCGAGCACCTGCTCGTGGCGAGCGGGGGGCTGCGGGCCGGGCCGGCCGGGGCCGAGCACGACCTCGGGCCCGGCGACCTGCTCGCCTTCGCCGGCGACGGCCCGCACACCTACCGCACCTCCCGCGAGGCCGCCGACGTCACCGTCGTCATCGCCTCCCCCGTCGTCGGCTGAACCGCCGCCCGCCCCGTCCCCGGTCCCGAGGAGGTCCTGAGTGCCCACCACCGCGCTGCTGGCGCTGCTCGCCGCCTGGATCGTCGCGGTCGTCAGCCCCGGCCCGGACTTCCTGGCCGTGCTGCGCACCGCCGCGGCCGGCTCGCGCCGCGACGGGCTGCTCGTGGCCGCCGGCGTCGTCACCGGCATCTGCTGCTGGGCGCTGGCGGCGATGCTGGGGATCAGCGCCCTGCTCGAGAGCCACGCCTCCCTCTACCTCCTGCTGCGCTACGCGGGTGCCGCCTTCCTCGTCTGGTTCGGGATCAGCGCGCTGCGCAGCGCGGCGCGACCCCGCCCGGCGGAGGACGACCCCACGACCGGTGGTCCTGCCGGGGCCGGTGCCGGGGTCGCCGGCTGGCGGAGCTGGCGGCTGGGCCTGGCCACGAACCTCGCCAACCCCAAGGCGCTCGTCTTCTTCGGCGCGCTCTTCGCCAGCCTGCTGCCGGCCGGCACGAGCACGGCCGCGAAGGCCGGCGTCCTGGTGGTGATGCTCGCCGTGGCGATGGCGTGGTTCGCCACCGTCGCGGCGCTGGCGAGCACCCGGCGCATCACGGCCCTCTACCGGCGCGGGCGGCGCACCCTGGACCGCATCACCGGCGGGCTGTTCGTCGCGCTCGGCGGGGCGCTGGCGCTGCGCTGAGGTCGGGCGCCGCGACCCGGCACCGGCCCGGCTCACCGGCCCGGCCCCGCGGGCGCGCCCCGCACGCCCCGGACGTCGTGGACCTCCACCCGCGCCCCGGGAGCGTCCCAGAAGGCCGACGCCGACTCGTGCCAGGCGCGCAGGGCCGGGTCGGCGCTGGCGTCGACCAGCTCCGCGGTGTCCACGTAGGCCAGGGAGTCGTGCGAGGCCAGCCCGTCGGCGCGCACCCGCCCCGCCCAGCGCTCGTCGGCGGCCAGCTGCCGCGTCACGGTGGTCCACGAGCCGCCGTCGGGGTTGTCGGTGCCGTCGAGCACGGGCACGAGGTCCTCGGCGTGCTCCAGCGACAGCACCCGCACGTCGGCCGGCACCCGCGCCAGGCCCACGGGCGAGCCCGCCGTCACGACGTGGGTGACGGTGAACTCCCGCCGCACCTGCGCGTCGGCCGCCAGCTCCGCCACCGTGAGACCGCCCTGGCTGTGGCCGGCCAGCAGGACCGGCTCCCCCGGGCGCACCCCGGCACCGCGCATGGCCTCGACGACGACCCCCATGGGGGCGGTGCGCCGCCCGGCCACCGCCTGCACGTTCGCGGTGAGGTCCATCGCGGGGCGGCCCTCCCCGGTGACCGGGCTCCACTCCTGCGTGCCGGGCACGAGCACCACCCACGACGTGCCGCGGCCGGGGGCGGTGATGCGCTCCACCCGCACCTGGCCCTGCGCCGGTGGTGTGCCGCCGGTGGGCGAGCGCCCGGCGTAGCCGCGACCGGCCTCGGTGGGCACCCGGCCCGCCGCCTGGCGCACCACGCCGTCGAGGACCTCCGCGACACCCCGCGGCGGGCGGGCGGGCGCAGCGGGACCGGCCGTGGCGGGCACCACCCGCACCCCCGTCTCCTGCAGCAGCGGGCTCAGCGACCCGGTGGCGGTGAGGACGCGGGCCGCGCCGCGCGCGTCCTGCGGC
>NZ_BAABIL010000902.1:0-649 GCF_039542765.1 Kineococcus glutinatus | reverse complement strand
CGTGACACCGGCGCCGGCCCCCGTCCCGCCCGCCGCCGCGGCGCCCCGGCAGGGCCGCCCCCGCGCGGTGCCCGGTGGCCGCAGCGGCACCGGCGGCACCACCCGCGAGGACATCCTCGACGCGGCGGCGGAGCTGTTCACCACGCGCGGTTTCACCCGGACCTCCACCCGGGCGCTCGGCGAGGCGGCCGGGGTGCGGCAGGCGACGCTCTACCACCACTTCCGCGGCAAGGACGAGGTCCTCGCCGAGCTGCTCGACGCCACGGTCCGCCCCTCCCTGGAGCTGGCCGAGCACCTCGTCACCGGCCCGGGCGCGCTCGGCCCGGCGGCGCTGCGGCTGCACGTGCTGGCCCGCTTCGACGCCGGCCTCCTCGCCGGCAGCCGCTGGAACGTCGGCGCCCTCTACCTGCTGCCCGAGGCGCGCGCCGAGCGGTACGCGGGCTTCTGGGCGCAGCGGGATCGGCTCGCGCAGGCCTACCGGGTCCTGGCCCGGGAGGCCGCTCCCGCCGCGGCCCGCGCGGCGGTGGCCGACCCGGTGGCGGCCGCGGTGCCGATGGCGGTCGTGGAGAGCGTCATCCACCTGCGGCACGACGCCGGCGCACCGGAGAGCGCGGCGCTGGCGCTGGCCGACGCCTGCCTGCGCGCGGTC
>NZ_BAABIL010000901.1:0-1494 GCF_039542765.1 Kineococcus glutinatus | reverse complement strand
GACCGGGTGGCCGCCGCGCTCGTCGGCTGCGGGTGCCGCTGAGGGCGCCCGCCCGGCTCCCGGCGGCTGGCGGGCGCGGTCGCGCCGCGTAGCGTGGCGCCATGACGGCACCCCCGGACGAGCAGGTCAGCACCGCGGTCGGATCGCTCGTCGACTTCGACGTCGCCGCCCGCACGGCCGCCCGGCTCGTGCGCCCCGGTCCCGCCGTCCGCCCGGCGGAGGTCGCCGAGGCGGTGGAGTCCCTGCGCCGCAGCGCCGCCGAGGCCGTCGTCCCCGTCGAGGAGGTCTCCCGGCTGCGCCGCGACCCGGCCGTCGCCGACGAGGGCCCCGCGCTCGTCGTGGACCGCCCCTCCTGGGCGCGGGCCAACGTCGAGGGCTTCCGCGCGCTGCTGGCGCCGGTGCGCGTCCCGCTGCCCACCGGCCGGGGCGGGCGCGCCGTCCCGCTGGACCGCGCCGCCGTCGCCCTGGGGCGGCGCACCACCGGCGCCGAGCTCGGCGGCATGCTCGCCTTCCTCGCCGGCAAGGTGCTGGGGCAGTTCGACGCCTTCAGCGGTGCCGACTCCCAGCGCCCCGGGCGGCTGCTGCTGGTCGTGCCCAACGTCGTGCAGGTCGAGCGGGAGCTGGACGTCCCGCCCGCCGACTTCCGGCTCTGGGTGTGCCTGCACGAGGAGACCCACCGCCTGCAGTTCGCCGCCAACCCGTGGCTGCGCGGCTGGGTGGTCGACGAGGCCCGCGCCCTGGCCGGGGAGGTGCTGGCCCAGCCCCGGGCGCTGGCGCAGCGGCTGCAGGACGTCGCCCGGCAGCTGCCGGACGTGCTGCGCGGCTCCGGCTCCGGCCCGGGCCTGCTGGACCTGCTGCAGTCGCCGCGGCAGCGGGAGCGGGTGCGCTCGCTGGTGGCGGTCATGTCCGTGCTCGAGGGCCACGCCGACGTCGTGATGGACGACGTGGGCCCGCAGGTCGTGCCGTCGGTGGCCCGCATCCGGGAGCGCTTCACCCAGCGGCGGCGCGGTCGCGGCTCGCTGGACCAGGTGGCGCGCCGGCTGCTCGGGCTGGAGGCGAAGTCGCGCCAGTACGCCGACGGGGCGCGCTTCGTCCGCGGGGTGACCGCGCGGGTGGGCACGGAGGGGTTCAACGCGGTGTGGCAGGGCCCCGGGGCGCTGCCCACCCCCGCCGAGATCGCCGATCCGCGGGCCTGGGTGCGCCGCGTCCACGGGTGAGCGGACCGCCTCCCGCCACCGCCGCCGTGCGCGCCGCCGTGCGCGCCGACCTCCAGGGGCTGGCGGCCGACCTCGGGCGGGACGGCCCGACGTCGGCGGCCGCCCACCCCGCCCCCGTGGTCCTCGTGGCCTGCAGCGGTGGGGCCGACTCGGTCGCCGCCGCGGCCGCCACCGCCGCCGCCGCACCGGCGGTGGGCCTGCGCGCCGGTGCCGTCGTCGTCGACCACGGCCTGCAGCCCGGCTCGGCGCAGGTGGCGCGGACCGCGGCCAGCCACTG
>NZ_BAABIL010000900.1:0-927 GCF_039542765.1 Kineococcus glutinatus | reverse complement strand
GGTGGTGCTCCGGCCGACGGCGGTCCGGTCGGCGGTGCTCCGGCCGACGGTGCGGCGGGCCGCTGGCCGGGCCTGCGGGCGCTGCTGACCCGGCTGGTGCGCCGCCGGTAGGACCGCGACCACCGGTGGCGGACCGGGCCGCCCGCCGGCGCTGGTGTGCGCCGGCGGGGGCGACCCGGCCCGCCGAGCACCGCCCGGCCCCGCAGCGGGCGGTGCGGCAGGGGTCACGAGCGGTCGGGCTGCTGCGTCCAGTCGCTCGCGATGACGGCGAACTCCGCCCCGTGCGGGTCGGTGAGGACCGCCATCCGGCCGTAGGGGGTCGTCTCGGCCGGCGCGACCACCGTGCCGCCGAGCCGCTCGGCGGTGGCCACGGCGGTGTCCGTGTCCGCCACCCCGAAGTAGGGCAGCCAGCCGGGGCGCTCTCCGGGGGTGTCGGGGTCGACGGGCCCGATGCCGCCGAGGTAGACCCCCTCGGCCTCGCCGGGCTGGGTGAAGGTCGTGTACTCCGGGAAGTCCGGCATCGCCTCGTACGTCCAGCCGAACACGGCGGCGAAGAACGCGCGGGAGGCGTCGGGGTCGGTGCTGCGCAGGTCCTCCCACGCCAGGCCGCCGGGCTCGTTGACGAGCGCTGCGCCGATGTGGGTGCCGGCCTGCCACAGCCCGAAGGTCGCGCCCGTGGGGTCGGCGGCGATCGCCATCCGGCCCAGCGGGCCGACGTCGCCGGGCTCCACGACGAGCGTGCCGCCGTGGGCGGTGACCGCCGCGGCCGCGGCGTCGAGGTCGTCGGTGGCGATGTAGACGGTCCACCACACCTGCTCGGCCTGCGCGGGGCCCACGCCGGCGGCGGCGTTCCCCCCGCGGTGCACCGTCAGGTAGTCGCCGTACGCCGGGTCCGGGTCGGTGACCTCCCAGCCGACGACGTCGGCG
>NZ_BAABIL010000899.1:0-1428 GCF_039542765.1 Kineococcus glutinatus | reverse complement strand
CGGTGGGCGAGCGTGCTCCGCGCCAGCCCCCGCCCGGACCCGTCGGCGAGCCAGCCACGCACCGCGTGCAGGTCCAGGGCGGCGAGGGCACCGGCGGGAGCACGTGCGGGGGCACCGGCGGAGGCCGCGTGGTGCAGCAGGTCCCGCACGTCGGCGACGTAGGCGCGCACCGTGTGCGGCGAGCAACCGCGCTCGGAGCGCAGGTGCTCCGCGAAGGCGAGCAGGGCCTCCTCGGCCGCCTCCCCGAGCGCCTCGACGCCGGCCCCCACGCCCGCCCGCCCGCCGTCCGCGCCACGCCTGCCGGTCATGGGCGCACGCTATGCCCGCCCGGCGCCGCCCTCCCGCAGCAGCACGGCGGCACCGGGCACGAGCCGCCAGCCGTCACCGGCCGCCTCGGCCCAGCCGGCCAGCTGCAGGCGCCCCAGCGCGGCCTGCGTCGCCGGCACGACGCCCACCCCGGCGCGGGCGAGCGCCTCCGTCGGCAGCGGGCGTCGCCGGGGCAGCACCTCCACCACCCGCCGGTCCGCCCCCGTCAGCTCGTCGAGCGGTCCGGCGGTCGCGACCGGCGCGGCGGGCAGGTGCTCCCCCGCCGCGCCGACCAGCTCGGCGGCCTCCGCCGCGTCGGTGACGCACACCGCCCCCCGCTCGCGCAGCAGACGGTGGCAGCCCGCCGAGGCGGCCGACGTCACCGGCCCGGGTACCGCCCCCACCGGTCGCAGCAACCGCTCGGCGCGGTCGGCGGTGGCCAGCGCACCGGAGCGCCAGGCCGCCTCCACGACCACCGTGGCACGGGTGGCGGCGGCGAGCAGGCGGTTGCGCTCCAGGAAGCGCCAGCGCGTGGGGCCGGTCCCCGGTGGCACCTCGCTGACGAGGGCGCCCCGCCGCAGCGCCCGGGCCAGCAGCGGGGCGTTGGTCCGCGGGTAGGCGCGGTCCACGCCGCAGGCCAGCACGACCACCGTGGTCCCCTCCACGGCCAGGCAGCCACGGTGGGCGGCGGCGTCGACGCCCAGCGCCCCACCGCTCCAGACGGTGACACCGCGCTCGGCGAGCCCGGCGCCCAGGTCGGCGGCCACCGCCTCGCCGTACCCGGTCGCCGCGCGGCTGCCCACGACGGCGGCGGCGGGGGTGGACAGGTCCGCCGGACCACGCACCCACAGGCACATCGGCGCGGCGAGCGGCCGCCCGTCCCCGCCCGCGGTGGTGTCCAGGTCGCCCAGCCCGGCCGGCCACCCCGGATCGCCCGGGACCAGCAGCCGCCCACCGACGCGGTGCAGCGCGGCGAGGTCCGCGCCGGGGTCCACCGCCGGCAGCCGGGTGCGCCAGCGCTGCGCACCCGCCCCGGCGAGCACGGCCTCCAGGGCGGCCACCGCCCCCACCTCGGCCACGAGCCGCGCGGCCGAGGCGTCCCCCGGCTCGGCCAGCGCGCTC
>NZ_BAABIL010000898.1:0-620 GCF_039542765.1 Kineococcus glutinatus | reverse complement strand
CGGCGGGCCGGGCGGGGGCGTGCTCACCCCTCGACGGTACGCACCCGGCGCACCCGCGCCACGCCGGAGCGGCCGCCGGGCCCGGTGGCCGGGTCCACCCGTCAGCCCCGGCGGCGTCTGGCGCTGATGACGCCGGTGTCGAAACCGGCCAGGTGCAGGCCGCCGTGGAAGCGGGCGTGCTCGATCTTCAGGCAGCGGTTCATCACGACCGTGATCCCGGCCTCCGCGCCGCGGCGGGCCACCTCCGCGTCGGACAGGCCCAGCTGCAGCCACAGCACCGGTGCGCCGACGGCCACCGTCTCGGCCAGCACCCCCAGCAGCTCCGAGGGGCGGCGGAAGACGTCGACCAGGTCGGGGACGCCGGGCAGCTCCGCCAGCGACGGGTAGCTGGGCCGGCCCAGCACCTCCCGCTCGCGGGGGTTGACGAACCACACCTCGTACGGGGAGCTGGACAGCAGGTAGGTGGCGACGAAGTGCGAGGCCCGCGAGGGGTTGTTCGAGGCGCCGACGATGGCCACGGTGCGGGTGCGGCGCAGGATGCCCAGCCGCTCGCCGGCGCCGGGCGCCCGCCAGCCACCGGCCGCGCCGGGTGCGGGGGCGTCGGCGGAGCCCGTCGCGGC
>NZ_BAABIL010000897.1:0-528 GCF_039542765.1 Kineococcus glutinatus | reverse complement strand
CGCGGCGGTGCGGCTGTGGATCGACAACGACCGCTGGCGGGGCGTGCCGTTCCTGCTGCGCAGCGGCAAGAAGATGGCCGCCGACGAGCAGCGCATCACCCTGGTGCTGCGCGACCCGGCCGGCGCCCTCGGCGAGGGCCTGCCCGGTGAGCCGGGCGCGCTGAGCTTCTCGGTGCTCGACGGGGGAAGCGTCGAGGCGGTGCTGGCCGTCAAGGCCCCCGGTGTCGGCGACGAGCTGACGCGGGGCACCGCGGTGCTGGCGCTGGACGACCTCGGCGGCGAGCCCGCCCGGCCCTACGCCGCCCTCGTGCACCACGTGCTCGTCGGGGACCGCTCGCTGTTCACCGGCGTGGCCGGGCTGCGGCACGCCTGGCAGGCCATCGAGCGCTTCCAGCGCGAGCGGCCCGAGGTGCTGCCCTACGCCCCGGGCACCTGGGGCCCGGAGGCGGTGGAGCGGCTGGCCGAGCCCCGGCGCTGGTTCCTGCGCTGAGCGGCACCTCCTGACGGATCGGGGCGGGGACGTCCTGC
>NZ_BAABIL010000896.1:0-586 GCF_039542765.1 Kineococcus glutinatus | reverse complement strand
GCGGGGGCCGTGGGCGGGGCCTGACCGCCGCGCTGTGCCGGCGGGCGGTCCCCGGGCCGCTGCGAGACTGCCCCGGTGGTGCCCGACCTTCCCACCGGCGACCTCCCCACCGGTGATTTCCTCAGCGCGAACCCGTCCACCTCCGCCCCGGGGACCGACCTGCCGGTGCGGGCGGCGCTGCCGGAGCTGCTGCGGACCCTCGCGGCCACCGGCGGTGCCGTGCTCGTCGCCCCGCCGGGCACCGGCAAGACCACCCTCGTGCCGCTGGCCCTGGCGGGCCTGCTGCCCGTCCCGGGCGCCCCCGCGCCACCGGGTGGTCGGGTCGTGGTCGCCGAGCCGCGACGGGTGGCGGCCCGGGCGGCGGCGCGGCGGATGGCGGCGCTGCTCGGCGAGGACGTCGGGGCCCGGGTGGGCTACGCCGTACGCGGCGAGCGGGCGCGCAGCGCCGCCACCGTCGTGGAGGTCGTCACCACGGGCCTGCTGCTGCGCCGGCTGCAGCACGACCCGGAGCTCGCGGGGACCACCGCCGTCGTGCTCGACGAGGTGCACGAGCGCTCCCTGGACGCCGACCTCGCCCTGGCGTTCG
>NZ_BAABIL010000895.1:0-953 GCF_039542765.1 Kineococcus glutinatus | reverse complement strand
CGCCGGGGCGCACCACGCCCACGGCGCGCCCGCCGTCCACCCGCACGCCCACCCGCTCCGCCAGCACCTCGGCGCCGGTGCGCGCGGCGGCGGGGCGCAGCGCGGCGAGCAGGCGGCGGTTGTCGACCTGGTGGTCGCCCTCGACGAGCAGGCCACCACCGATCTGCGGCGTCAGCACCGGTTCCAGGCGGCGGACCTCGGAGCCGGTGAGCCGGCGCGCCGCCAGGCCCAGGGAGCGCTGCAGGTCCAGGGCCTCGTCGAGGACGGCGAGGTCGCCGCGGTCGAGGGCCACGGCGAGGGTGCCGCTGGTGCGGTGCCCCACCCCGGGACCGGCCCCGGGGTCGGTGCCGGCCGCCGCGGTGAGCTCCGCGACGAACCGCGGGTACCGGCGGGCGGCCTCCAGGCCGAGCCGCAGCAGCGGTTCCTCGCCCGGGTGCAGCTCGGTGACGGGCGCCAGCATCCCCGCCGCCACCCAGGAGGCACCCGTCCCGGGGGAGGGGTCGCACACCAGGACGGACAGGCCGCGCTGCGCCGCGCGCCAGGCGCAGCTCCAGCCGATCGCACCGCCACCGACGACCGCGACGTCGTACCGCGCGCGCGAGGGTTCCACAGCACTCCCTTCGCCGGCACGACCCGGATCAGGTTCGACGGTCGGCGAGTCCGCTCGCCCTCTCAGCCCGCTGCACGGGCTCCCGTGGTCGCGGCCACGCTACCCGAGAGCCGGCGGCGCCCGCCGTCGCGGGGACGGGGCGCTGGCACACTCGGCGCCCGTGCCCCCCGAGACCGCGGCGGTCCCCGCGACCGCACCCCGCCGCCCCGCCGACCGCCTGGCCGCCGCACGGCTCTACCTCTGCACGGACTCCCGGGCGCGCCAGGGCGACCTGCCGGAGTTCCTCGACGCCGTGCTCGCCGCCGGCGTCGACGTGGTGCAGCTGCGGGAGAAGGGCCTGGAG
>NZ_BAABIL010000894.1:0-909 GCF_039542765.1 Kineococcus glutinatus | reverse complement strand
CGGCGCCCAGCGGGCAGGATGAGGCGGTGTCCGAGCACGCGCAGCCCAGCCCCCAGCCCGACGAGCACGCCGACGGCGACGACCAGCGCGTCGTCGTCGTGACCCCGCAGGGCGTCGGCATCGCCGAGGCCGCCCAGGAGGGCGGCGGACCGGCGGCGATGGTCCAGCAGCCGACGAAGGTCATGCGGATCGGCACCATGGTCAAGCAGCTGCTGGAGGAGGTGCGCGCCGCGCCGCTCGACGAGGCGGGCCGCGCGCGGCTGGCGCAGATCCACGCGCAGTCCCTCGCCGAGCTGGAGGAGGGCCTGGCGCCCGACCTCGTCGAGGAGCTGCAGCGCATGGCCCTGCCCTTCGGGGAGACCACCCCCAGCGAGAGCGAGCTGCGGGTCGCGCAGGCCCAGCTCGTGGGCTGGCTGGAGGGCCTCTTCCACGGCATCCAGACGGCCGTCTTCGCGCAGCAGGTGGCGGCGCAGGCCCAGCTGGCGGAGATGCGGCGGATGCTGCCCGGCGGGCCCGGCCCGGGTGCGCCGCAGGGCGCCGGCCCGCGCGACGCGATGCCGCGGCGGCAGCAGGGCGGCACGGGGCAGTACCTGTAGGGGGCGGGCGTGCGCTGGGCGTTCTGGCGCCGGCCCCCCGACCCGCTCGGGGAGGGGCTGTGGGCGCGGGCGGCGCACACCGTGGACCGCTCGGTGCGCCGCTACGAGCAGGTCGTGGACGGCTGCCCGGCGGGCCCGGTGCGCGGCGCGCTGGAGGAGTTCCTGCCGCGGGTGGACGCGGTGGCCCGCCGCGCCCGGGCGGAGTGCGTGCGCGCGCAGGCGTCGTCCCCCTCGTCGGGCTTCACCGTGCCCGGCGGGGAGCCCGGCGAGCTGCACCGGCGGATGACGCGGACCGCCACCGCGGGCGCGCAGG
>NZ_BAABIL010000893.1:0-928 GCF_039542765.1 Kineococcus glutinatus | reverse complement strand
AACCCCCAGGTTCAGCAGCACCGACACCCCGCCCACCGCCAGGGCCACCACGTCCGCGCCCCGCACCGCCCCTGGCTGCCGCCGCTGCCGGACACCCTGCTGCTGCCCGACCTGCCCGAGGCCGACGTGCCCGCCGGCCCGGTGCCCGGGGCCGACGTGCCCGCCGTGGTCTACGGCCTGCGCGACCTGCCCGCCGAGCAGCGCCGCCGGCCCCTGGTGTTCGACCTGCGCACCGACGGGCACCTGTTCGTCGCCGGCGCACCCCGCAGCGGCCGCTCGCAGCTGCTGCGCACCCTGGCCGGCGCGATCGCCGCGCGCACCGACCCCGCCGACGTCCACCTGCACGCCCTCGACTGCGGCGGCGGGGCGCTGCTGGCGCTGCAGCACCTACCGCACACCGGCGTCGTCGTCCAGCGCACCCAGCCCGAGCGCGCGCAGCGGCTGCTGGCCAGGTTGCGGCGGGAGCTGGCCGAGCGGCAGGAGGCGCTGGGCACCGGTGGTTTCGCCGACGTCTCCGAGCAGCGCGCCGCCGTGCCCGCGGCGCAGCGCCTGCCCCACCTCGTGCTGCTGCTGGACCGCTGGGAGGGGTTCCTCACCTCCCTGGCCGAGGCCGACGGCGGTGTCGCCTTCGAGACCGTGGCGCTGCTGCTGCGCGAGGGCGCCAGCGCGGGCATCCACTGCGTCGTCACCGGCGACCGGCAGCTGCTCACCGGCCGCGCCGCGGCCCTCACCGACGACAAGCTCGTCCTGCGGCTGGCCGACCGCAACGACTACACCCTCGCGGGCCTGGTGCCGCGGGAGGTCCCCGAGGACCTGCCGCCGGGCCGGCTGCTGGCCGCCGACGCCGGCGCGGAGGCGCAGGTGGCGCTGCTGGACGCCGACCCCACCGCGGCGGCGCAGGCGGCGGCCCTGCAGCGCGCCGGGGCCG
>NZ_BAABIL010000892.1:0-937 GCF_039542765.1 Kineococcus glutinatus | reverse complement strand
GCCGCCGCCGCACGGGCCGGGCGCGAGCCCGCCGGCCGGCCGGCAGTGCCGCAGGCCGTCCCCGGCGGCAGCGTCCTCCTCGCCGCCGCACTCGCCGGCACCCTCCTGCTCGCGGTGGCCACCAGCGCCCTGGTGCAGGCCGTCGTCGCGGCGCTGCCCGTCGTGCACCCCTCCAACGTGCCCACCGCGCTGGGCACGCTGACCGCGGTCGTCGCCGCCGCGGCGGTGCTCGCCCTCGTGCCGCTGCGCCGGCTGCCGCGCGGCACCCTCGCCCTCGGCGTCGTCGTGCTGTCCGCGCTGGCCACCCTGGTGCTCGCGCTGCCGCTGCACGGCACGCCCTTCTACCTCGGCGGCAACACCGAGGACCAGACCTTCCGCGCCCAGTACGTCGGCCGCCTCGCCGAGGACTGGCACCTGGCGGACATGAACTACGCCGGCGTCGAGCCCTTCTACCCGGCGGGCTGGTTCTGGCTGGCCGGCCGCTGGGCCGCGCTCAGCGGCACCCCGGCGTGGGAGGCGTTCAAGCCGGTCGCCATCGCCACCGTCGCCGTCGTGCCCTGCCTCGCGGCGGTCCTGTGGGCGCGGCTGGCCGGGCCGCGCCGCGGTCTGCTCATCGGGCTCGTCACCACCGCCGTGGCCGTGCGCGGGGCCGCCGCCGGGCCCTTCGCGGGGGAGGCGTACTCCTGGTGCCTGGCGGCCCTGGTGCCCGCCGTCGCGGTGCTCGCCGTGCGCACCTTCGAACCCGCCCGCGTGCGCGACCGCTGGCAGGCGGCCACCGCGATCGGCGCCTTCCTCGGCCTGGCGGCGATGACGTACACCCTCTACGCCGGCTTCGCCGCGCTCGCCGTGGCCGCCGCCTGCGCCCTCGGCGTGCTGCGCGGCGTGCGGGCGGGGGAGGCCGCCGGTGCCGTGCTGCGCACCCGGGCGGGCGCCCTCG
>NZ_BAABIL010000891.1:0-665 GCF_039542765.1 Kineococcus glutinatus | reverse complement strand
ACGCCGCGGCGCTGGCCGCGGTGCGCTCGCGCTCCCGGGCCCGCGCCACGTCGCCGGCCCTCGTCGCCGCCGCGGCGAGCTCCTCGCGGGCCCGCTCGACGGCCTGGGCGTGCTCGCGCTCGGCGACCTTCGTCCCGCGCGGTCGCCACAGCCGGTCGGCCTCCGCGTCCAGCGACTCCAGGACCGCCTGCAGCCCGCTGCCGTGGTGGGCGGTGAACACCAGCCCGGCGAGGTCGCCGCCGCCGGCCAGCACGGCCCGCCCCCCGGCGCGCAGCTGCTCGTGGGACATCCCGAGCCGCTGCTCCCAGCCGGCGCGGCCGCCCTCGGCGCCCCAGGGGGCCTCCAGCGGCTCGTCGTCCGGGTCGAACAGCCCCCGCGCGGTGCGCACGAGGTCCACGTCGCCGTCGGGGCCGGACCACACCCCGCCGATGCGCAGGGCCTGCCGGGCGTGCTCGAAGGCGTAGCGGGGCCGGGCCTCCACCCCCCACAGCAGGTCCCCGACGGCGGCCAGCAGCGTCGACTTGCCCGCCTCGTTGGGGCCCACGACGACGGTCAGACCCCCGCCGAGCGCGACGGCGGCGCCGCTGAAGGCCCCGAAGCGCTCCAGGCGGACCTCGCGCAGCGCGCCGGCCGGGCCGCGGTCGCGGCTCACAGCCCGCCCGCCA
>NZ_BAABIL010000890.1:0-581 GCF_039542765.1 Kineococcus glutinatus | reverse complement strand
CCGATCGCCGTCGCGGCCGGCGTCCCCAGCCGCTCCCACAGCAGCGCCAGGCCCACCGTCTCGCCGACGTCCGCCAGGAGGTAGACGCGCACCGCCCAGCGGGCACCGCCCAGCCCTCCCGCCACGGCGCGCGCGGGACGGGAGGCGGCGGTGTCCACCCGGGCCCGCAGCGCGGCGACCGCCGAGGACAGCAGCGCCGCCAGCGGCAGGGCGACGAACAGGACGTCGACGACCGCGTAACCCCGCAGCAGGTGGTCCGGCGGCACCAGGGAGGTCTCCACCCCCCACCCCCGCCAGGCCCCCACCACGGCGAGGGCGCCGGCGGGGTCGGTCAGCGTGCCCGGGCGCGCGACCGCGCCGAAGCCCCCGGAACCCTCGCCCGGGTCGTGCACCTGCGCGAGCCCGGCGTCGACGCGGTCCAGGACGAGCAGGCCCGCCAGCACGGACCCGGCCAGCCACAGCCGCACCAGCACCCGCAGCAGGGGGGCGCCCCGCCACCGGCGGCGCCACCGGTCCCGGGCGCTGCGCCACCGGGACCGGGCCCCGCGGCCCGCGGGCCCCGCCGCCTCGTGCGCCACCAC
>NZ_BAABIL010000889.1:0-781 GCF_039542765.1 Kineococcus glutinatus | reverse complement strand
CTCCCCCAGCGGTTCGTGCACCCGCTCCATGACGAGCAGGTGGTCGTCGTAGCGGGCGGCCTGGTGCTGCTGCTGGCGCTGCGCGGGCGCACCGCGCGCCCGGCGCACCACAGCGTGCTGTTCGGCGCCGACTACGACACCGAGTTCGACGACCTGCGCGCCGGGCGGCCCGTGGCCGACCCCACCGTCTACGTCAGCGCCCCCGACGACCCCGCGCTGCGCCCCGACGAGGACCACGAGGCGTGGTTCGTGCTCGTCAACGCCCCGGCCCACGACCCGGCGGGCGAGGGGGGCGGGCGCGGCACCGACTGGGACGCGCCGGGCCTGGCGGAGGCGGAGGCGGACCGGGTGCTGGCGCTGATGGCGGCGCGCGGCCTCGACGTGCGCGAGCGGCTGCTGTGGCGCGAGGTCCGCACCCCCGCCGACCTGGCGCGCGGCACCCGCTCCGACGGCGGCGCCATCTACGGCAGCTCCAGCGACGGGGCGCGCGCGGCGTTCCTGCGCCCGGCCAACCGCTCGCCCGTGCCGGGGCTGTTCCTGGTCGGCGGCTCCGCGCACCCCGGCGGCGGGCTGCCGCTGGTGGGGCTGTCCGCCCGGATCGTCACCGAACTGGTGGGGCCGGCCTAGGCCACCGGGCCGTGGGCGGCCTCAGCGCAGCGCGCGGTGCACCGCCCGCAGCACCTGCACCAGCGCGAGCACCCCCAGCGCCGCCCACACCCAGGCGGAGAGCACCGCCAGGAGCTCGCGCCACTGCGGGCGCGCCGCGCCGCCGAGGGCCGCC
>NZ_BAABIL010000888.1:0-984 GCF_039542765.1 Kineococcus glutinatus | reverse complement strand
GTGCGCCACCTGCAGCGCTGCGCGCTGGAGCCGCAGCCACCCGCGGCGCGGGCGCCGGTGCTGGCGCGGCTGGGCCTGCTGGCGCAGTCCCACGGCGACCCGGGGGCCGTGGCGCACCTGCGCGCGGCGCAGGCGGTGGAGCAGCCGCTGGAGGCGTGGGGCGAGCTGACGGAGCGGCTGTCGATCGCCCTGGTGGCCGAGGAGCGCTACGCCGAGGCGGCGCAGGTGCTGGTCGTGGCGCTGGACCGCGGCAGCGCCGCCCTGGGCCGCTGGTGGCACCGGCTGGGGGCGCAGCTGCTGGACGTGGTGACGCTGCAGCCGGCCGCGGCCGCGGGGCGCGAGGACCTCGTGGCGCGGCTGGAGGCGGCCGAGCCGGCCGGGGACGTGGGCGGGCGGATGCTGGACTGCATCGTCGCCTACCGCGAGGCGCTGCGGGGGCGGCGGCCGGCCGCGGCGGGGGTGCGGGTGCTGCGGGGGCTGGGCGAGGACGTGCTCGTCGAGGCGGTCAACGGCAGCGACACGTTCGTCTGCGGTTGCTGGACGCTGCTGGCGCTGGATTCCCCGCGCATCTCCCCGGTGCTGGCCGCGGCCCTGGAGCACGCGCACCGGGACGGCTCCAGCTACGCCCACGCCGGCGCCAAGGGGCTGGTGGCGCTGTCGCTGCTGTGGCGCGGTGAGCTGGTGGAGGCCGAGGTGCAGGCCCGGGAGGCGGTGACGGCGGTGCGCGCGGCGCGGCTGCACCACGACCTGCCGGTGGTGAGCGGCTTCCTCGCCGAGGTCCGCGCCTGCCGCGGTGACGTGGCGGGGGCGCAGGAGGCGCTGCGGCGGGGGCAGGCGCTGGACGCCGGGCACGGGCACGGCAGCTGGTACTGGGTGCTGTACTCGGTGGGCGCGGTGCACGCGGCGTGCGGCCGGCACGGCGAGGCCGTCGAGGCGCTGCTGGCGTGCGGGCGGCGCTTCGCGGCCGTCGGGGGGGAGAACCCG
>NZ_BAABIL010000887.1:0-821 GCF_039542765.1 Kineococcus glutinatus | reverse complement strand
GCGCTGGCCGCGGTGCACCACCTCAACCTCGCCCACGGCCTCGGCGCCGCCGCCGTCCGCAGGACCGCCCCGAACGCCCGCGTCGCCCTCACCCTCAACCTCGCGTGGGTGCGCACCGACGGCACGAGCGACGCCGACCTCGACGCGGTGCGCCGGGTGGACGGCCTGCAGAACCGGGTGTTCCTCGACCCCGTGCTCAAGGGTGCCTACCCCGCGGACGTGCTCATCGACACCGCGGCCGTGAGCAACTGGTCCTTCGTCCTCGACGGCGACCTGGAGCTCATCAAGCAGCCGCTGGACGTCCTCGGCATCAACTACTACAGCCCCACCGTGGTGCGGGCCTGGGACGGCAGCTCCCCGCGGGAGGAGGCCGACGGGCACGGCGCCAGCGCGCACAGCCCGTGGGTGGCCAGCGCCTCCCTCGTGGAGTTCCCCGAGCAGCCCGGCGCCAAGACCGCGATGGGCTGGAGCATCGACGCCCGCGGCATGCGCGAGCTGCTGGTGCGGATGCACACCGAGCACCCCGGCCTGGAGCTCGTCGTCACCGAGAACGGGGCGGCCTACCCCGACGAGGTCACCGCCGACGGGGCCGTCCACGACGCCGACCGGGTGGAGTACCTGCGCGCCCACCTCGGCGCGGTGCTCGACGCCATCGAGGCCGGTGCACCGGTGACGGGGTACTTCCTGTGGTCCTTCCTCGACAACTTCGAGTGGGGCTACGGGTACTCCAAGCGCTTCGGCATCGTCCACGTCGACTACGGCACCCAGCAGCGCACCCCCAAGGACAGCGCGCACTGGTACTCGCGGGTCATCGGCGCCAA
>NZ_BAABIL010000886.1:0-2079 GCF_039542765.1 Kineococcus glutinatus | reverse complement strand
CGCGGTGCTGCCCCGGGCGCGCACCCGGGCCGGCTCCCGGGCCGGCACCGAGCGCACCGCTGCGCAGCGCGGCGGTCACGGGCGCAGGGGGCGGCGGTGAGCGTTCCCCCGGTCCTGCTCGCCGGGGGTGGCACCACGGGGCACGTCGCCCCGCTGCTCGCCACCGCCGACCGCCTGCGCCGCCGCGACCCGGCCGCACGCCTCCTCGTGCTGGGCACCGCGGAGGGGCTGGAGTCCCGCCTCGTGCCGCAGCGCGGCTACGAGATGGCCGTCGTGCCGCGGGTGCCGCTGCCGCGCAAGCCGTCGGTGGACCTGCTGCGCCTGCCCGGCCGGCTGCGGGCCGCGGTGGCCGCCGCCGAGCGGGCCATCGACGCCGTCGGGGCCGAGGTCGTCGTGGGTTTCGGCGGCTACGTCGCCACACCGGCCTACCTCGCCGCCAGGCGGCGGCGGGTGCCCGTCGTGGTGCACGAGCAGAACTGCCTGCCCGGCATCGCCAACCGCCTCGGCGCTCGGCTCGCGGCGCACGTCGCGGTGACGTTCGAGGGCACGCCCCTGCGGGGTGCCGTGCACGTCGGGATGCCGCTGCGCGCGGAGATCCGCGAGCTCGCCGCGGCCGGCGACCGCCCGGCCCGGCAGGTGGCCGCCCGCACCCGGCTGGGCCTGGACCCGCAGCGCCCCACGCTGCTCGTCACGGGCGGTTCCCTGGGGGCGCAGCGGATCAACGACGTCCTGGGTGCCGCGGCCGCCGACCTGCTGGCCACGGGAGCGCAGGTGCTGCACGCCAGCGGCCGCGGCAAGGCGGTGCCCCTGCCGGTGGGGACGGACCCGGCGCGCTACGTCGTGCGGGACTACCTCGACGCGATGGCCGACGCCTACGCCGCCGCCGACCTCGTGGTCTGCCGCAGCGGCGCGGGCACGGTGAGCGAGCTGACGGCCCTGGGGCTGCCCGCGGTCTACGTGCCGCTGCCCGTCGGCAACGGCGAGCAGCGGCGCAACGCCGAGCCGGTCGTGGCCGCCGGCGGTGGCCTGCTCGTCGACGACGCCCCGCTGGACGCGGTGTGGGTGCGCGCGCAGCTGCTGCGGCTGCTCGACGACGCCGAGCGGCTGCGCGGGGCGGCGCGGGCCGCGGCGGCGCTCGGTGTGCACGACGGTGACGAGAGGCTGGCCGACCTGGTGGTGGCCGCGGCGCGGGCGGGGGAGCGGGCGTGAGCACCACGGCGGGGACGGCCGGGCAGGACGTGGCGGCGCTGGGAGCGGTGCACCTGATCGGCGTCGGTGGTGCGGGCATGTCGGGCATCGCCCGGCTGCTGCTGGCCCGGGGGGCGGTGGTCTCCGGCAGCGACGCGCGCGACTCGGCCGTCCTGGACGACCTGCGCGCCGCCGGGGCCCGGATCGCGGTGGGGCACGACGCCGGCAACCTCGCCGGCGCCGCGACGGTCGTCGTCTCCTCCGCGGTGCGCGGGTCCAACCCCGAGCTGGTCGCGGCGCGGGAGCGCGGCCTGCGGGTGCTGCACCGCTCGGAGGCGTTGGCCGCGCTCATGGCGGGACGGCGGGCGGTGGCGGTGGCCGGCACCCACGGCAAGACGACGACCTCCTCGATGCTCGCGGTCGCCCTGCAGCACGCCGGTGTGGACCCGTCGTACGCCATCGGCGGGGAGCTGGCACCGGGGCAGCCGCTGCAGGGCCGCGGCGCCCGGCACGGTGGCGGGGACGTCTTCGTCGCGGAGGCCGACGAGTCCGACGGTTCGTTCCTGGCCTACTCCCCGGCCGTGGCCGTGGTGACGAACGTGGAGCCCGACCACCTGGACCACTACGGCACCGCGGAGGCGGTCGCGGAGGCGTTCGACCGCTTCGCGGCGCGGGTGGTGCCCGGGGGCCTGCTGGTGGCCTGCGCCGACGACCCCGGCTCCGCGAAGCTGGCCGCCGCGGTCGCGGCCGGCGGCGGCCGGGTGCTCACCTACGGTCGCGCCGCGGGGGCCGACGTCCGGCTCGCCGACCTGCAGCTGCGGGGCACCGGCAGCACCGAGGGCAAGCTCGGCGGTCAGGCCGAGGTGGCCGGGGTCAGCGGCACCTGGCGGC
>NZ_BAABIL010000885.1:0-944 GCF_039542765.1 Kineococcus glutinatus | reverse complement strand
CGGGCCTGGCCGAGGGCGACGCACCCGATCCGGGGTGGCTGTTCCCGCTGCGGCGGACGGTGCTGCTGCGGCCGTAGCCGCGGAGCTCCTCGGGGGCGCGGCGGGCTCAGCGGGGTGCGGCCAGCCCGCGCACGAGGACGGCGAGGGTGTCGCCGAGGACGTCGTGCACCGCCTCGGCGGGCAGGAACGCGCTGGCCACGAGGGAGGCGAAGCCGTGCACGGTGGCCAGCAGCGCGGTCACCGCGACCTCCTCGGCGCCCGCCGCGACGAGGCCGGCCGCCCTGCCCTCGGCGACGAGGGCGGCCGCGCTCCCGGAGGCGCGCTCGACGGCGGCCAGCAGCTCGGGGGTGGCACCGCGGGCGTGCTTGGCGGCGAACATCAGCGACAGCAGCTCGGGGTCGTCGGCGGCGAAGCGGACGTAGGCCTCCGCCAGCGCGGTGAGCCGCCCCGCGAAGGACCCCGCGGAGGACCCCGCGGAGGACCCCGCGGAGGACCCCGCGGAGGACGCGGCGAGGGGCTCGGCGAAGGGCTCGGTGGGGGCGGCACCGGCGGCGAGCGCGGCACCGAGGCGTTCGAAGCCGCGCACGGCGAGGGCGTCCAGGAGCGCGTCGCGGTCGGGGAAGTGCCGGCTGGGGGCGGCGTGGCTGACGCCGAGGTCGCGGGCCAGCTCGCGCAGGGAGAGGGCGGCGGCCCCCCGTTCGCGCACGACCTCGCCGGCGCGGTCGAGCAGGGCGGAGCGGAGGTCGCCGTGGTGGTAGCCGCGGCGGGCGGGAGCGGGCACGCCGTCAGGCTACCGCCGATGTAGGCGTTGACTACGTTGTTGGCGATGCCTACATTGGGGCCATGACCTCTCCCCGCTGGACCGCAGCAGACCTGCCCCGCCTCGACGGCCGCACCGCCGTCGTCACCGGCGCCAACAGCGGCATCGGCCTCGTCACCGCCCG
>NZ_BAABIL010000884.1:846-1471 GCF_039542765.1 Kineococcus glutinatus | reverse complement strand
GCCTCGACGACGCCACCTGCGAGCGGGCGCGGCAGCCGGCGCTGGCGGCGCTGGCCGGCCGGGCGCGGCTGCGGCGCGAGGAGCTGCTCGCGGCGTGGCAGGCGGCGGGCCTGGACGTCGGCGGGGGCCGCGGCTACCACCTGCTGCACCACCTGGCCGTCACCGGTGACGTCTGCCTCGGGCCGCTGGCGGGCGCCGAGCAGCTCGTGGTGGCGGCCGCGACGTGGATCCCGCGGCCGCGGCGCCTGGAGCGGGAGGAGGCCCTGGCGGAGCTGGCGCTGCGCTACGCCCGCAGCCACGGCCCCGCCACCGCCGCGGACCTGGCGCGCTGGGCCGGTCTGCCGGTGGGTGACGCCCGGGCGGCGCTGGCGCTGGCCGCCGGACAGCTGGAGCGCGTGCGCGTCGACGGCGTGGAGCACCACCTGGACCCGCGCACCCCGCAGCTGCTGGCCGAGCACCGCGCGGAGGCGGCCGGTGTGCTGCTGCTGCCGGGCTTCGACGAGCTCCTCCTCGGCTACGCCGACCGCAGCGCCACGCTCGACGCGGCGTTCGCCCCGCTCGTGGTGCCGGGCGGCAACGGGGTGTTCCGGGCGACGGTGCTGGCCGGTGGCCGGGTGGTGGGCAC
>NZ_BAABIL010000884.1:0-728 GCF_039542765.1 Kineococcus glutinatus | reverse complement strand
TTCCCCGCCGGGGTCGCCGAGGCGCTGCCCGCGCTGCACGCGGCGCTGCCGTAGCACCGGCGGATCACCCCTCCGGGGGCGCCGCCCCGGCCGGTGCGCCCGCCCCGCGGCGGCGGTGAGCCTGGCGGCACGGAGAGCACGGAGAGCACGGAGAACCGGGGGGGCCCGCGACCGCACCGCCGCCCCCGCCGGCACGCCCTGGTCGCTCGTCCTCGGGCTGGGCGCGCTCGGACGTGGCCCGGCCGGTGCGCGTGCTCGTCGCGGCGGCCTTGGTGTACGGGGTGCTGAGCATCGTGCTCAGCGGGGTGCTGTCACCGCTGCTCACCGGTGAGCTGCGCGGCCTGCTGGCGACGCCGGCCGCGATCGTGCCGGTGCTGGTGGTCGACGTGGTCTGGGGGCTGGCCTGCGGCGGGATCGCGCTCGCCCTGCAGCGCCGCCGGCGGGCGCACCGCGCCGGGCTGCGGGGCTGACCGGGCGCCCACCGCACCCGGTGGGCTCAGCCCCCCGCGGCCCGCACGGCGACGTCCAGCAGCTGCCAGGCCCGCGGGTGCTGCTCCTCGACGGCACCGCAGGTCAGCCGCTGCGCGTGGGGGGCGCGCCCGGCCCGCACGAGGACCTGCACCAGCTCCTCCCCGGCGGGCACCGGCGCCCGGAAGCGCACCCGCCAGGTCGTCCCGTCCTCCTCGCGGCGGGCGGCCACGGGGCGCAGCTCGTCGCGGCCGCCGCGG
>NZ_BAABIL010000883.1:0-826 GCF_039542765.1 Kineococcus glutinatus | reverse complement strand
GGACGCGGACGAGGTGGCGGACGCGGACGAGGTGGCGGACGCGGACGAGGTGGCGGACGCCGGCGACGGCGGCCGCGGGCGCCTGGTGCTCGCCGCGACGCCCATCGGCAACGTGCTGGACGCCCCGCCGCGGCTGGTCTCGCTCCTGGCGGGGGCGGACGTCGTCGCGGCGGAGGACACCCGCCGGCTGCGGCGGCTGTGCGCCGCGCTGGGCGTGCAGCCGCGCGGGGAGGTCGTCAGCTACCACGAGCACAACGAGCAGGCCCGCACGCCGGAGCTGCTGGCCGCCGTCGCCGGCGGTGCCGTGGTGGCGCTGGTGACCGACGCGGGGATGCCGTCGGTCTCCGACCCCGGCTACCGCCTCGTGCGGGCGTGCGCGGAGGCGGCGCTGCCCGTCACGGCGGTGCCCGGGCCGTCGGCGGTGCTCACGGCGCTGGCCGTCTCCGGGCTGCCCGTCGACCGCTTCGCCTTCGAGGGGTTCTGCCCGCGCCGCCCCGGCGAGCGCGCCCGCCTGTTCGCCGAGCTGGCCGCCGAGCGGCGGACGCTGGTGTTCTTCGAGTCGCCGCACCGCACCGCCGCCACGCTGGCGGCGATGGCCGCGGCGTTCGGCGCGGAGCGCCCGGCGGCGGTGTGCCGGGAGCTGACCAAGACGCACGAGGAGGTCGTGCGCCTGCCGCTGGCCGGGCTGGCCGCCTGGGCGGCGGAGCACCAGGTCCGCGGTGAGGTGTGCATCGTCGTCGCCGGCGCACCGGCGAGCGCGCGGGGCGCCGATCGCGGCGCCCTGCTGGCCGAGGTCCTCGAGCGCGTCGCGGCCGGCGAGCGGCTC
>NZ_BAABIL010000882.1:0-507 GCF_039542765.1 Kineococcus glutinatus | reverse complement strand
CCGTCGCCGGGCACCCCGTCGGCGCCGGGGTGCCCGCGTGGCTGGCCACCGCCGCACCCGAACCCGCGCACGCCGCCGCCCTGCAGGTCCTGCTCGACGCCGGGGCGGTGGTGGCCGGCATCGCCCAGACCGACGAGCTGGCGTTCTCCGTCATGGGGCGCAACGGCACCTGGGGCGCGCCGCCGAACCCTGCAGCGCCCGGGCACCTGCCCGGGGGTTCCACGAGCGGGCCGGCCGCCGCCGTGGCCGCCGGGGCCGCCGACCTCGGGCTGGGCACCGACACCGCGGGTTCCCTGCGCGTGCCCGGTTCCTGGTGCGGCCTGCACGCGCTGCGCCCCACGCACGGCGCCGTGCCCGTGGCCGGTGTGCTGCCGCTGGCGCCCTCCTTCGACACCGTCGGCCTGCTGGCCCGCTGCCCGCAGCTGCTGCGCGCCGCCGGCGACGAGCTGCTGCCGGCCCTGCTCGACCGCTACTGGGTGCCGGGCGAGCGGCTCGTGGTGGCCGTGC
>NZ_BAABIL010000881.1:0-1148 GCF_039542765.1 Kineococcus glutinatus | reverse complement strand
TCGGTGTAGGAGTACATCGCGATCTGGTTGGGGGTGCCGGTCGTGGAGGTGCGCTGCAGGGCGCCGCCCCGGGTGGTGCGGCCGCGCAGGGCGGTCGCGGCGGTGGTGCCGGCGGTGGTGGCATCGGCGGGCTGCTGAACGCCACCACGCCGAGCGCCGCGCTCGTGGCGCTGCTGCAGACCGACGCCGGCTCCTACACGTGGGCCGCGGCGACGATCGGGGCGAACAACGCCGCGGGTTACCAGCTCGCCACCGAGGAGGCGGTCATGCCGATCGGTGGGTTCAACGGCACCGACTCCTCCCCGACGCTGACGCAGTTCCAGCAGTACGTCGCCGAGGGCCGGATCCACTGGTTCATCGCCGCGGGCACCGGTGCGGGCGACGGCGAGGGCACCGCCTCGGCCATCAGCGCGTGGGTGGCGGCCACCTACACCGCCCAGACCGTCGACGGGGTGACGCTGTACGACCTCTCGTGAGCGCGACCCCGACGCGCGGCGCCGGGCCTGCGGGGAGATCCCCGTGGGTCCGGCGCCGCGCGCACCCCGCAGGCGGCCCCGCCGCTCCTACGCTGGGCCGGTGACGTCGCGCTCCAGCACCGAGGCCATCGCCCGCGCCGCGGACGCGTGGATCCAGGCCGTCAACGTCTCCCGCACGGTGCTGCGCGACCTGCTGGGCCGACCGGCGCTGCCGGGGGACGGCGGTGAACGGCTCGTCGTCGCCGACGCCGACCGCCCCGGCCGGGTGCTGCTGGTGTCGCAGCGGCGCGCGGCGGGGCTCGTCGTGCTGTCGGTCTGGCAGGGCCCGACGTGCATGGCGACGGTGCGGGTCGCCGAGCGGGACCTGCCGGTGCTGCGCCGCGCGCTCGGGGAGGAACCCGCGGCCGGGCCGGGGGAGCCGGCCTGACGCCCTCCCGGCCCGGCCGGGCGGGTGCCGGCCGGCCGGGCCTCAGCGGCCGGTGCGGCGGGTCAGCAGCGCGACGGCGGCGAGCAGGGCCAGCAGGACGCCGGTGAACCACGTCATCACGTCGACCTGGTCGAACGAGAGACCGGCCAGGCCGATCGCCAGGGGCGGCACGGTCAGGCCCAGGTAGGCCGCGAGGAACAACCCCGCCAGCGCCTCGCCGCGCCCGGCCGGCGCCGCCGCCGCGC
>NZ_BAABIL010000880.1:0-1877 GCF_039542765.1 Kineococcus glutinatus | reverse complement strand
GGGTGCGGGCCAGGACCGCCCGCACCCGGCGCCCTCGGCTGCCGTGCGCTGCCGCCGTCACCGGCGGGTGCCGCTGCCGCCCGGTGGGGGCCTGCGGCCGTCCGGGCCCTCGTCCGGGCCGGGTGCTCAGACCATGCGGTGCGAGCGGCCACCGGCGACGGCGGCCAGGTCCTCCACGGAGTCCAGCACGAGGGCGAAGTCCAGCACGTCGTCCCAGGAGATCGCGGGGCCGGTCTTGTCCTCCAGCGCCTCGCCGGGGATGATCCAGCGCTCCACCTTCACGCCACCGGACACGAGCAGGGCCACGACGTCCTCACCGGCGGCCTTGCGGACCTCGTCCTTGCAGGTGGGGCAGTCGAAGGCGTAGAAGGAGCGCGACTTCACGGTGCAGACCACGAGGCGGACCTGCTTCGGGGTCAGCTCGACGTCGCCGCAGCACGGGCACGAGGCCTTGATGGTCGTCATGGTCGTTGCACCTCTCGGGTCCTGGGGGGCGGCGGTCGCTGCTGCCCGACACCCCATGTCTCGGCAGCAGCGCCCGATCCCTTGAGCGGCGGATTCCCCGGGCCCGGGACCGACCCGCCGGGCCGCTCCGGAGCGGCTGCCGAGCCGCTGCCGAGCCGCTGCCGAGCGGCTGCCGAGCCGGTCCGTCAGGTCGTCCCGTAGGCCGCCAGCGCCGCCGCGGCGCGCTCGCGGACCGCCTCGGCCAGCTCCACCGGCTCCACCACCCGCGCCCCCTCGCCCAGGCGCAGCAGCAGCCGCTGCACCCAGCGGGTGTCGGCCGCGCGCAGCCGCACGCGCAGCTCCGCGCCCACCGCCTCCGGTGGGGCGGGCTCCACCGACTCCGTGGGGTAGTACTCCACGACCCAGCGGGCCTGGCGGGCCAGGTCGAGGGTGACGACGACGTCGTCGCTGCTGGGCAGGAACAACGCCGAGTCCACGTCGCGGGAGACCGCCTGCGGTGGCGGGGTGCCGTCGGCGTCGAGGACGTCGGCGGCCTCGATGCGGTCGGCGCGGAACAGCCGCACCGCCTCGCTGCGGTGGCACCAGCCCTCCAGGTACCAGCGCCCGGAGACCGTCAGCAGCCGCATCGGGTCCACCTCCCGGGAGGTGGACTCGTCGCGGGAGGGCACCAGGTAGCGGATGCGCAGCCGCCGGTGGGTGCGCAGCGCCTCCCGGCAGGTGGCCAGCACCCGCTCGGCGGCGGCGGGGTCGGCGTCGTCGACGCGCACGTCCACCGCCAGCGACGCCGCCGCGTGCGCCGCGTCCCCCGCGGCGGCCGACAGCTTCGCCAGCGCCCCGTCGAGGGCGTCGCGGTCGTGCAGGCCGGGCACCTCCGCCAACGTGCGCAGCCCCACCAGCAGGGCGACGGCCTCGTCCACCGCCAGGCGCAGCGGGCGGTCGATGGCCTCGGCGTTGCCGATGTAGACCTTGCCCGACTCCCACTCGGCCTCGATGAGGTCGTCGGGCAGGTGCCCGGGGGTGCCGCAGACGAACAGCAGCTCCAGGTCGCGCACCAGCTCGTCCTCGGTGACGTCGAAGTGCGCGGCGGCCTCGGCCAGCGGCAGCCCGGGGTGGCGCAGCAGGTACGGCACCATCGCCAGCAGCCGGCTCAGCCGCTCGGTGGAGGCGCGCCCGCTCACGCCGCACCCCCGGCCGGTGCGGCGCCGGTGGCCGGTGCGGCGTTGGCCGCCAGCACCCCGCGCAGGCGGCGCAGCACCGCCTCGCGCAGCTGCCCCGGCTCCAGCGCCACGACGTCGGGGCCGTAGGTGGCGACCTCGTCGGCGGTGCTCTCCACGTCGGCGACCTCCAGCTCCAGCAGGTCGAATCCCTGCCCGTCGAGGGCGGTGCGCCGCGCGCGGCGGCGCAGCGCCAGG
>NZ_BAABIL010000879.1:0-795 GCF_039542765.1 Kineococcus glutinatus | reverse complement strand
CAGCGACCGGTTCCGCAGCGAGGCCAGCACCGGCTGCGGGGTGGGCAGCGCCAGCGGCAGCAGGTAGCCGTCCAGCCCGCGCTCGCGGGCCGCCTCCCGCGCCGCGGCCACCTCCCCGGCGCCCAGCCCGTCGAGCTCGGCCTCGGTGGCGACGTGCACCGCCGCGGCGTTGGTGTCGGCGAGCAGCGCGTCGGAGAACGCGGCCGTCAGCTCCGACAGCTCCGCGTTGAGCGCCCGCAGCCGCTGCTGGGCGCCCGGGTCGAGGTCCGCCCCGGCGCGCCGGGCGTCCAGGTGCAGCCGCCGCAGCAGGTGGCGCGTCTCGTCGTCGAGGTCCAGCTCGTCGGCGCGGGCGTGCAGGGCTGCGATGCGCGCCACGATCCGCGGGTCCAGGCGCACGGCGTCGGCGTGCGCGGCCAGCCGCGGCGCGAGCCGGGCGTGCAGCTCCTGCAGCTCGGGCGTGGAGTCGGTGCCGACGAGGGAGAAGAACACCGCACCGACGCGCTCCAGCAGCCGGCCGGAGCGCTGCAGCGCGTCGAGGGTGTTGGCCGCGTCGGGGTCGCGGGGATCGGCCGCCACCGCCTCCACCTCGGCCAGCTGCGCGGCCATGCCCGCCTCGAACGCCGGGGAGAAGTGCTCGACGCGGATCCGGTCGAACGGCGGCAGCCCGTGCGGCAGGTCGCCGGGCGCGGCGAACGGGTTCGCCGGGTCCAGCCCGCCGGCGGCGCCCACCGCGGGGTCCACGGCGTCGGCGTCCACGGCGTCGGCGTCCACGGCGTCGGCGTCCACGGCGTCGGC
>NZ_BAABIL010000878.1:0-910 GCF_039542765.1 Kineococcus glutinatus | reverse complement strand
CGCAGCCGCACGCCGACGGCGAGCCGGTGGGGGCGCTGCCGGTGGTGTGCGAGGCGGTGCCCGCGGCGCTGCGGGTGCTCGGCTGAGGCCACCTCCGCCGAGCGTGCCCACCGCGGCGTGACGTACTGTCGCGCACATGGCGAGCCCCGCGGAACGCTACGCGGCTGCGCGCCGCCGCGACGCCCTGCAGCGCACCCACCTGGCCTCCTTCGCGGAGCTGCTCGGCTTCGAGCTGGACCCCTTCCAGGTGCAGGCCTGCCAGGCCCTGGAGGCCGGCCGCGGGGTGCTGGTGGCCGCACCCACCGGTGCGGGCAAGACCGTCGTGGGCGAGTTCGCGGTCCACCTGGCCCTGGCGGAGGGCCGCAAGGCGTTCTACACCACCCCCATCAAGGCGCTGAGCAACCAGAAGTACACCGAGCTCGCCGCCCGCCACGGGGCCGCGGCGGTCGGCCTGCTCACCGGCGACAACACCGTCAACGGCGACGCACCGGTGGTCGTCATGACCACCGAGGTGCTGCGCAACATGCTCTACGCCGGCTCCCCGGCGCTGGCGGGCCTGGGCTACGTCGTGATGGACGAGGTGCACTACCTCGCCGACCGCTTCCGCGGCGCGGTGTGGGAGGAGGTGATCATCCACCTGCCCGACGACGTGCTGGTGGCGTCGCTGTCGGCCACCGTCTCCAACGCCGAGGAGTTCGGCGCCTGGCTGGACACCGTGCGCGGCGACACCGAGATCGTCGTCTCCGAGCACCGCCCGGTGCCGCTGTGGCAGCACCTGCTCGTCGGGCCCCGCCTGCACGACCTGTTCACCGACCCGGCCGGGGACCCCCTGGAGGGCGACGAGGGCTCCCTGGTGCCCGGCGCGGTCGTCAACCCCGAACTGGTGGCGATGGCCCGCCAGCAGCTGCGC
>NZ_BAABIL010000877.1:0-828 GCF_039542765.1 Kineococcus glutinatus | reverse complement strand
GCCGCGCAGCGGCGCGCGCCGCTGGTGGCGTGCCCGGAGGTGGTCGCCGCCCGCCGCCCCGACCGCGCGGCGGGCTGGCCCGAGGGCGGCTGGGAGCTCGTGCTCGTCCGCCACGGGCGGCTGGCGGGCACGACGGTGACCCCCCGCGGCGCGGACCCGATGCCGTACGTGGCGGCGCTGCGGGCCGCGGGCGAGGTGGTCGAGCCCCCCACCCCCGCCCGCCCGGCGGCCCTGGCCGCGGAGACCGACCGCGTGCTGGCCTGGCTGGAGCAGCCGGGGGTGCGCCTGGTGGAGGTGGTGGGTGCCGAGGAGACCCCGTGGGCCAGCCCGCTGCACGGGGCAGCCGGTGCCCGGCACCGCTGGAGCGCGGCGCCGGGAGCCCCGCACGTGCCGGCGGGCGCCCCCGGGCCGGTGCCCGGCGGCGGGGCTACGCTGCCGGGGTGATCACCGCGATCGTGCAGGTGCAGACGGACGGACGGCGCATCCCCGAGGTCGCCGAGGCGCTGGCCGAGATCCCCGGCGTCTCGGAGGTGTACTCCGTCACCGGTGACGTCGACCTCGTCGTGATGGTGCGGGTGCGCCGGCACGAGGAGCTGGCCGACGTCATCGCGGGGCGGGTCAACCGGGTCGACGGCGTGGTCGACACCGTGACGAACATCGCCTTCCGCGCCTACTCCCGCCACGACCTGGCGAGCGCCTTCTCCCTGGGCCTGGACGGCTGAGGCCCCCGCCCCCGCCGGGACCGGGGTGGGTGCCTCAGGCGGTGGCGCGCACCCAGCGCTGCAGCACGGCGGCGGCGGCGCCGGAGTCCAGGGACTCCTCCGCGCG
>NZ_BAABIL010000876.1:0-683 GCF_039542765.1 Kineococcus glutinatus | reverse complement strand
CTGCCCACCGTCGTGCTCGTCGTGCCGTGGGCGCTGCTGGCCCTGCCCCGCTGGCCGCTGGGCGGCTGACCCCGCCCCGCGCCGCGCCGCATCCCGCCCGCGCACCGCACCGATCGCGCGGGCGGGACGTGCGCGGGACGTCCCGCGCGGGTCAGCCGGCGCGGGTCACCCCGCGTTGCGCAGCAGGAAGTCCCGCTCGGGGTCGCGGCCCATCGTCGGGTCCGGCGGTGGCTCCGGGTCGTGGCCCTCGACGGTGTCGGCCAGGCGCACCGGCTCCGGCAGGGTGCGGAACCGCTCCCGCCCGTCGCCGTCCCGCGCCACGTCCCCGCCCGGTCCTGCGACCACGGTGACCGCCCCCTCGCCCTCGACGCCGGCCCGATCGCCGGTGCGCACCAGTGTCCGCGCCCGGGGGTGCGCCGTCGAGGGGTGCCCTCAGGCGGGCAGGGCGTACGTCACCACCGGGTCCGTCGTCGGCGCGTCGCTGCCGCCCTCGGGCTCCAGCGTCACCGCGACGGCCGTGGCGGCGGCGGGCAGCCCGGCCAGGACCTCCCCGCCGCCCCCGGTGCCGAACGTGTCGGCCGGGCGCGGCTCGCCCCCGTCGAGGAACCACGCCTGCCACGTGTGCCCGGTGGGGGCCGGGTCCGCCCCCGCCGGCAGCAGCACCGCGGTGCCGCGGGCCCGGG
>NZ_BAABIL010000875.1:0-847 GCF_039542765.1 Kineococcus glutinatus | reverse complement strand
GGCCGGCCGCGGGTGCCGCTGGGCGCCGCGGGGCGCTCCGCCAGCAGCCCGGCGGCGGTGAGCCTGCCGACCAGCTCGGCGGTGGTGCCGGTGCCCGCGCCGAGCAGCCGGGCCGCCTGCGCCCGGGTGAGGCCGGGCCGGGCGTGGGCGAGCTGCAGCAGCTCCAGGCCCCGGGCGGTCACCGCTCCCACCGCTGCACCCCCTCACTTTTGCTCGAAGGCCGAGTATATTCGGTGGGTGCCCTCCGCCGATCCCGCCCCGCCGCTCGCGCCACCACCGGGGCCCGCGGACCGCCTCCCCGTCGGCCGCCTGGCGCTGCTGGCCGCCGCGGTCCTCGCCGCCGTCACCACCGAGCTGCTGCCGGTGGGGCTGCTGCCCCAGCTGGCCGACGCCTTCGCGGTGGGCACGGAGCGCATCGGCTGGTGGATGTCCGCCTACGCCCTCGTCGTGGCCGCGACCGCGGTGCCCCTCACCGCGGTGCTGGCGCGCTGGCCGGGACGGCGCGTCCTGGTCGTCCTGCTCAGCGCGTACGCGCTGAGCAACGCGGTCATCGCCGTCGCCGGCGACGACCGCGTCGCCCTGGCGGCCCGGCTGCTCGGCGGCCTGGCGCACGCCGGGATCTTCTCGGTCGTGGTCACCACCGCCGTCGCGCTCGCACCGCCGCGCCGGTCGGGGCGGGCGGTCGCCCTGGTCAACACCGGCGTGACGGCCGCGCTGGCCCTGGGCGTACCGCTGGGCACCGCGGCCGGCACGGCCCTGGGGTGGCGCTGGGCCTTCGCCGCGGCCGCGGCCTGCCTGCTGCTGCTGGCCGCCGCCACCGCCCTGCTGCTGCTCGCGACGCCCGCAC
>NZ_BAABIL010000874.1:0-1454 GCF_039542765.1 Kineococcus glutinatus | reverse complement strand
GATCGCCCGACCCGCCCGCCGCGGTCGTCAGCCGACGACCTCACCGGGGACGGTGCGGTCCCGCTCGCGCTCCCAGCGCAGGAAGTCGTCGGTGGCGCTGAGCAGCGTCCCGGCCACCCAGGCCGCGACGACGGCGTCGTCGAGGGTGCCGAGCAGGCCGAGCAGGGCCTCGGGCACGACGTCGACGGGTGAGACGACGTAGCCGGCCGCCGCGGCCGCCAGCAGCAGCCGCACCGGGCTGGCCGCGCGGTACTCCCCGCGGGCGACGGCCCGGACCATGCGCGGCAGGGCGCGCAGGCGCTCCCCCGCCCCCGCACCGCCCCCGGTGCGCAGCGTCCGCCACACGAGAGCCAGCATCGACCCCCGCCGGCGCAGGGTGCCAGAGCGTTCCACGACGTCCCCCCTCGCTGGGTCCCCGCCCGGCGCCGCGCACGACGACCGGGGCGCGGCCGCGCCCCGCACGGCCGCAGCAGGACAACGCCCCGCCGGGTGTGCTCGTTCCGCGGCGCGGCCTCAGCTGCCGGCGGCCGGGGCCCCGCTGGCCGGCGGCACCTGGGCGCGGGTGCGCGGGGCGAACTCCCGCTGGGCGTGCTTGGCGATGCGGCGCAGCAGCACCACGTCGGCACCGGCACCGACCACCCCGCCGAGCAGCGGCACGATCCGGGAGGACTGCAGCGCCCCCACGCTGCCCAGGCGCCCCAGCAGCCGGAAGCCCACGCCCTTGTTGACGAGCACGAGCACGTCCCGGGGCAGCCGGCGGGTGGCCAGCGACGACAGCGGCCCGCCCACCGGCAGGCCGGCCGAGCGCAGCACCTGCCCGGCGTCGGAGCCCACGAGGGTCAGCAGGACGGCGCTGCGCACCTCCTCCCGGGTCACGTCGTAGCCGCGCAGGTGCGCGATCGCGGCGACCGTCCTCGTCGCGAGGAGGTAGAAGCCGACGACGTTGGCGGGCAGCGCCACGGGCATCGTCACGAGACCGCCCACGCCGGTCGCGAAGCCGCTGCCGGCGACGGCACGGCTGTGGCGGCGCACGACGACGTGCACCGCCGACTCTGCGCTGGGGTGCCCTGCGCGGGCCCGCTCGGCGACGGCGACGGCCGAGGCGAACGGACCAGCCCCGTCGATCCCGACGTCGACGAGGCGCTGCACGAGGGCGGTGGCCTTGGAGTCCGCCGCGTCGGGGCCCTCCCCGCTCCCGGCGCCACCGCCGCGCCACCCCTTCAGCAGACCCATGATCACGTGTCCTCCCGCGTGCGCCGGCAGCCGTGTCGGCTGCGCCGGTCCTGCACACCGACGCTAGGCGTCGCGGGCCGCGGGCGCGCGGGGAGGGGTGTGGCGCGGGGTGCCGCGGGTCGTTCGCGGGCCCGCGGCGGGGTGGCCGCGGTGCGGCTCAGGCGGCGTCGGCCTGCTGGCGCAGCCAGGTGTCGACCTCGGCCAGGCCGGCGTCGACGTAG
>NZ_BAABIL010000873.1:0-1351 GCF_039542765.1 Kineococcus glutinatus | reverse complement strand
CCCCTCGTCCTCGTCGACGCCACCTCCGACTCCCCGCTGCCCGGCCTGCCACCGGCCGCGGCGGAGCTGGTGCGGCAGACCTCCGGCGCGGGCGGCACCGTCACGCTGCTGGGCGTCAACGGCGCCGGCGCCGCACCGGTCGTCGTCCTGGACCGGGCCTCGCTGGCCGACCCCTCCGCCGGCAGCGCCCGCGCCCGGCGGATCAGCTCCCTGGCGCCGGCGTGCCTGGAGCAGCAGTTCGCCCGGGCGACGCCCACCGCCACGGGAAGCGACCAGCTGCGCGCGCTGCAGGAGGTCGCCCGCCGCACACCGGCCGAGGGCACGGCGCTCGTGCTCAGCAACGGGATCTCCACCGCCGGCGTCCTGGACATGACCCGGTTGCCGGTGCTGGCGGTGGACGCCGAGGCCGTCGCCGAGGCCGTTCCCGCGGCGGAGCTGCCGCAGGGCGCGGGGCGGACCCTGACCTTCTACGGCCTGGGCGAGACGTCTCCCCCGCTGTCGCAGACCGCGCGCACCTGGGTGGCCGACGTCGTCGTGGCGCTGTGCGAGCGCAGCGGCGCCACCTGCCGGCGCGACGACGCGGTCGGGCGTCTCGCCGACGCCGCCGGCCTCGCCGCGGCCCCCGAGGACGGGCGGGTGCCGTGGCCGGAGCCGGCGACGGTGCAGCTGCCCGACGGCGCCACCCGCACCGACGTGCCGGCGGAGCTGCTGTTCGCCTTCGGCTCGGCGGAGCTGTCCCCCGACGCCGCCGCCGTGCTGGCCGCGGTGGCCGCCGACCTGCGGGGGGCGCGGTCCCTGGAGGTCGTGGGGCACACCGACTCCGCCTGCCCGGTGGACCCGCAGGTGTGCGCGGACCTGTCGCTGCGGCGGGCGCAGGCGGTGGCCGGGCTGCTGCGGGCGCAGGCGTGGGAGGGGCCGGTCCCGGCGGTGGAGGTGCGCGGTGTCGGGCCGGCCGAGCCCCTGGTCGCCGACCGCGGCGCCGACGGGGAGCTGATCCCCGCGGCGGCGGCGCGCAACCGCCGGGTGAGCGTCACCGCACGCTGACAGCCCGGCACCGGGGGTGAGCGCTCGCCTTGCCGGTCGCGGGGCGGTCTGCCTACGGTCGCGGCATCGGGTCCGGGTGCCCCGGACGCGCGGAAGGAGTTCCGCCATGACGACAGGGCCCCCCGCCGGTGGTGGTTGGCCGCCGCCCCAGCACCCCGGGCAGCACCCCGGGCAGCACCCCGGGCAGCACCCCGGGCAGCACCCCGGGCAGCAGGGCTACCCGCAGCCGCACCCCGGCCCGCCGCCGTGGGCGCAGCAGCCACCGCAGCAGCCACCGCAGCAGCCACCGCAGCAGCCACCGCAGCAG
>NZ_BAABIL010000872.1:0-712 GCF_039542765.1 Kineococcus glutinatus | reverse complement strand
CCCGGCGCCAGCAGCGCCCCGGCGCCGGGCCGGCAGCTGCCGGGTGCCACCGCGACGCCGACCGCGAGCGCCTCCACGGCGGCGCCCGGCTCCGCTGGGCAGGCCGCCGAGCGCACCGGTGCCGACCGGCTGCGCGACCTGCCCTGGGCGTGGATCGTCATCGGGCTGGCCGCGCTCCTGGTGCTGCTGCTGCCCGGCGTGTCCGCCCGCGTGGTGCTGCGCCGGCGCTGGTCAGGGCTGGACTCCGACGCCGACGCGGCCGAGGCCGCCTGGACCGAGCTCGCCGAGCGCACCCGCGACCTCGGGGCGGCGTGGCCGGCCTCGGCCACCCCGCGGCGGGCGGCGGAGCTGCTCGGGGAGTTCGCCGAACTGCCCGCCGCCGAGAGCGAGGTGCTGACCCGGCTGCGCAGGGCGGTGGAGTCGGCCCGGTTCGCACCGGACGGCGCCCGTCCCGGCGATCGGCGCGCCGTGCGCGCCGACGTCGACGCCGTCGTCGCGGTGGTGGCCGCCCAGCGTCCCCGCGGCACGCGCTGGCGCGCGGCGCTGTGGCCGACCTGGGGGTTGCGCGCCCTGTTCGGCCGCCCACCGGTCGCGACCGCGGCGGAGGACCTGCCCACCCGGCCCGCCGGCGGGCCGGGTGGGCGCAGCGCAGCGGGCGAACGGGTGGGCCGGCCCCGCTGACGGGACCGCAGACGCACGCCCCGCTGACGGG
>NZ_BAABIL010000871.1:0-981 GCF_039542765.1 Kineococcus glutinatus | reverse complement strand
GCGACGCTGCTGGCGACGACGGCCTGGGTGGCGCCCCTGGCCGCGGCCCTCGGCGACGAGACCACCGGGCGGGCGTGGAAGCTGGCGCTGCCGCTGAGCCTGGGCCTGCAGTGGCTGCTGCGGCGGCGCTACCTCACCGACGCCGAGGGCATCGGCCGGCTGCGGGCCGACGGGCCGGTGCTGCGCGCCGGCGCCCTGGCCTGCGTCGCCGTGCCGGTGCTGCTCTGCGTCGCCCCCGAGCGGGCGCTGCCCGCGGCGCTGCTCGTGACGTGGGTGGGCGGCCTCGTCGTCGTCGTCCGCGGCTGGGGTGTGCCCTACGCCCTGGGTCTGCTGGCGGCGACGGGGGCGATGTCGCTGGGGGTCCCCGTCGTGGTCGACGTCCTGCTGGTCGTGGTGTTCACCGAGGTCGCCGTCGTGGCGGCGGTGCTCACCAGCGCGCCCTCGGCGAGCGAACCGACGCCGTGGCGGCGCTCCCTGGCGGCCGGGGCGCTGGGCGGGGCGTCGGCGCTGCTCATCACGCTGGACCCGACGGTGGTGTGGTCCAGCTCCAGCCCCTTCCCGGTGGTGGCGCTCGTGCCCTCCCTCGTGGGCAGCCTGTGGGCGGGGCACCACCTGAACCGGATCTGGACGGTGCTGCTGGAGGCGCTGGCCTCCACGCGCCTGGCGGAGCGCGGTGCGCGGCGCAACTGGCGGGTGTTCGGCGGCATCGTCGCCGGGGCCTTCGCCCGGCTGCTGCTGGGCACGGCGCTGGCCTCGGCGCTGGCCTGGGCCGCGCTGCGCGGCATGACCACCGACACCTGGGGCCTGGTGGCGCTGCTGCTCGGGCTGGGCTGCTACGGCGTCGTGGGGTTCCTCGCGTCGCTGCTGGAGTCCTTCTCCCGGTTGTGGGGGGCCGCGGCGGTCACCGCCGCGGCGCTGGCCGCCTCGTGGCTCGTGGTCGGCGGCACGACCGGCGGGGTGCTGGGTTCGGCGCTGGCGTCG
>NZ_BAABIL010000870.1:0-879 GCF_039542765.1 Kineococcus glutinatus | reverse complement strand
CTACGCCCGCCGGCCGCTCCGCGACCCCCTTCGCCGTGGCGGGCGCCGCCGGTGCGGCCGAGCGCATCCCCACCGACGTCGGCGTCCTGGCGGTGCCGACGGCCGGGGACGGCGGCAGCACGGCGGCGCTGCCCGCCGCGCCACCGGCGGCCGCGCTGCTGCTGGCCGTGGACGGGGAGACCACCCGCCGCCTCGGCGGTGCCGCCGGGCAGTGGACCGGCGTGGTGCTGCGCTCGTGACCTCGCCCCGCCGGTGCCGCTCAGCCCCAGTGCGGCGGTCGTTCCCGCAGGAAGCGCTCGTCGTCGTCGCCGTCGGCGCCCCAGCCGACGTCGGAGTCGTCGGCGCTGCGCTCGTCCTCCAGCAGCACCTCCCGCTCGGCGTCCGCGCCACCGACGGCCCCGCCACCGACGGCCCCGCCACCGGCTGGTGCCGCCCCGGGGTGCTCGCGCCCGCTCACCGGCCCACCTCCCGCATCCGACCACCCGCACCACGATCCGCACCGCGATCCGCCCCGCCGGGCACCTGCCCGGCCGCCGGTGCCCCACCGACGTGCTCACGCCACAGCCGGGCGATCCGCCCTGCCTCGGCCCGCGGGTCGGCCAGGACGTCCGCGCCGCAGGACCGGACGGGGTACCAGCCCGCGCGCTCCAGCTCCTCCGGGCGGCCGCGGTCGCGCTCGCGCACCCCGCCGACCCGCGCCGGATCCGCCCCGTCCAGCTCGACCGCCAGCGCACCGCGCTCCCAGCGCGGGACGTCGCCGGCCGACACCCCCTCCGCGGGCGGTGCCGCGACGAGCAGGTCCACGACCAGCCCCACCCCGGCTCCCGTGCGCACCTGGAGCCCCTGGGCCGCGCAGGCGGCGGCCAGCCGGCGCACCAG
>NZ_BAABIL010000869.1:0-827 GCF_039542765.1 Kineococcus glutinatus | reverse complement strand
GCGGGTGCAGCACGCCGTCGTACTCGGTGGGCTGCTGCCCCAGCGCGCACGGGGTGGCGACGACCCAGCGCTGCTCGACGACGGTGATGTTGAGGCAGACGTGGTGGCCCAGCAGTCGCAGCATCCAGGTGTCCTCGAACCCCGGGCGGCCGAAGAACGTCGCGAAGTACGAGTCCGACGTGCGCCAGCTCTGCAGCGCCGGGCCGAGGAAGTCCTGCTCGTGGTCCCGCAGCACGTGCTCCAGCTGTGGGATCGCCAGCACCTTGGTGAACGTGCGCAGCGGCACGGCGTGGCGCACGAGATCCCACAGCAGCACCTTCTGGTGCCGGTCCAGGCGGTGCAGCGGGATCCCGGTGCGGTCCGGTCGGGGGATGATGTCCCAGTCCAGCCGGCGCGGGTCGTCGAAGTCGGCGATCACCGCCTCCGCGCGCTGCTCGGGGGCGAGGGTGTCCAGGAACCCCATCGCGGTGACGAGGAGCCTCGTCGCCGTCGCGGGGGCCTCGTACGGGCTGCTCATGGTTTCTCCTGCGCGATGTCGTGGCCGCCGCGGGGGGCCTGGGGTCGGTCGGTGGTCGCGGGCCGGTCCGGGACGGGGCGCTGGCGTGCCAGCCGGCGACGCAGCCGCCCGCCCGGCTCGGTGGCCGCCAGCGCGGTCAGCTCCTCCTCCAGCACCCGCGCCAGCCGGGCGGCGAAGGCGCGCGGTTCGGCCGCGGCGTCGGGCAGTTCGGGCACGACGACGTCGACGATCCCCTCGCGCAGCAGGGCCCGTGCGTCGATCGACTGCTCCTCGGCCATCCGTGCCGCGTGGGCGGTGTCGCGGTGCACGA
>NZ_BAABIL010000868.1:0-1351 GCF_039542765.1 Kineococcus glutinatus | reverse complement strand
TGGCCGCGGTGGTGCAGGTGCTGGCGCGCACGACCTCCCGCCCGGGCCCGCGGCCGCGGCCGCTGGTCACGTCGGCGTGGTCGGACCGGGCGCACCTGCTGCTGCGGGGCCCGTACCGGGGCATCGACGGGTGGCGGCGCAGCGGCCTGCCGCGCTGAGCCCTTCCGGCGCGGGCCCGCCGCAGCGGGGTGGACGGGACGGGTGATCAGGTTAGCCTTGCCTATGATGTGAGGCGCCCACCCGTCGGTGGGCCGTCCAGCCACCGATCCCCGGAGCACCCGTGCACCTCCTCCCCCGCCGCCGCGCCCTCGCGCTCGCCGCCACCGCCGCGGCGTCCCTCGCCCTCGCCGCCTGCGGTGGCGACGGGTCCTCCTCGTCCTCCTCGTCCTCCTCTGCGTCGGGATCGGCATCGGCATCGGCGTCGGACGCCTTCCCGGTGAGCATCGAGCACGCGCTGGGCACCACGGAGATCGACAGCGCCCCCGAGCGCGTCGTCGTCATCGGCTGGGGCGCCACCGACGTGCTCTTCAGCCTCGGCGTCACGCCGGTCGGGGTCCCCACCGGCAGCTACGGCGCCTCCGAGGACGGCACCTTCCCGTGGTGGGAGGGGCACTTCGACGCCGCGAAGACCGAGCTCATGCCGAGCGCCGACTCCGGCGAGGTCCCCTTCGAGGCGATCGCCGCCGCCCGCCCCGACCTGGTCATCGCCGTGCAGTCCGGCATCACCGCCGACGACTACGCCACCCTCACCGGCATCGCCCCGACGGTCGCCTACCCCGAGGCGCCCTGGAAGACGACCTGGCAGGACCAGACCACGATCGTCGGCCGGGCGGTCGGCAAGGAGGACGAGGCGACCGAGCTCGTCGCCAGGACCGAGGAGTCGCTGGCGGCGGCCGGCCGCGCCAACCCCTCCCTCGCCGGGACGACGTTCAGCTACGTCTACGCCAGCTCGGCCGGCCTGGGCACCTACCTGCCCGGTGACTCCCGCGTCGACCTGCTCACCGACATGGGCATGGTGGTCGCCCCCGGCGTGGCGACGCTCGCGGAGGGCGCGACGTCCTTCTACACCGAGGTCAGCAAGGAGCGCATCCACGACGTCGACTCCGACGTGCTGGTCGCCTACGGCGAGATGCCGCTGGCGGAGTTCCGCGCCGACCCCGTCTTCGCCACCGTCCCGGCGGTCGCGAAGGACGCCGTGGTGTGGCTGGAGGACGAGACGTTCATCACCGCGACCTCCGCGCCGAGCGTCCTCAACGTCCCGTGGTTCCTGGACCGCTTCGCCCCGCAGCTCGCCGAGGCGGCCACGAAGGCGAAGGCCTGACGAGGGCCTGACGACCTCCCGGCGGTGGCC
>NZ_BAABIL010000867.1:0-1502 GCF_039542765.1 Kineococcus glutinatus | reverse complement strand
GCCCGCCGGGGCGGGAGTCGTCGTGCTGCGCGGCGAACTCCTTGACCAGCAGCAGGGTGGGCGGAGCCGACACCGACGTCGGCCACGTGCACCCCGACGCCGGCGTCGCCGGCCAGCACGGCGGCCGGGGCGCTGCCCTCCCGCAGGGCGCGCACCCGCTCCGCCGTCCACCCCGGCGCCCACCGGTCGAGACCGGCGCGGCCGAAGGCGCTGTCGGCGGCCAGCACGACGAGGCGGACGCGGTCCAGGGGCTCACCCACCCGCTCGCCGCGCACCCCCGCCAGCCACGTCGCCAGCCCCCGCAGCCGTCCCAGCGGCCCGCCACCGGCGGCCATCGCGGCCAGCCGCTCCTGCGCCGCGGCGGCCGCCTCCCGGTCGGGGAGCGCGACCGCGGTGGCCAGGTCGGCCAGCTCCAGGCGCGCGGGAGCGGCCGGCCCGGCCCCGCTGGCGGGCACCGGCTCGCCGGTGGTGGGTCGTCGCTCGCTCACGGGCCTCCTCGCAGGCGGTGGGTCGGCGAGCATCGTGCCACCTCCACCACCCGCCGCCGCTGGGTAGCCTGCCGGGGACGTCGGCGCCCGCCCCGGTGGCGCCCGGCCGCCGGAAGGGCCCCAGTGATCTACCGCACGCTGTACCGCACCGCCTTGACGCGGATCGACCCCGAGCGGGCGCACCACCTGTCGTTCAGCGCGCTGTGCGCGGTGTCCCGGCTGCCCGGCGTACCGGCGCTGCTGCGCAGGCTCTTCGTCGTGGCCGACCCGCAGCTGCGCACGCACGTGCTCGGCCTGGACCTGCCCAACCCGCTGGGCCTGGCCGGCGGTTTCGACAAGAACGCCATCGGGGTGGAGGCGCTGAGCCACCTGGGCTTCGGCTTCGTGGAGGTGGGCACGGTCACGGCCCTGCCGCAGCCGGGCAACCCGCGCCCGCGGATGCACCGCCTCCTGGCCGACCGCGCCGTCGTCAACCGGATGGGCTTCAACAACGACGGCGCGGAGGCGGTCGCGGCCCGGCTGCGCCGGCTGCGGGCGGTCCCGCCGCGCCACCCCGTCGGCATCGGGGTCAACATCGGCAAGTCGAAGGTGGTCCCCGAGGAGCGGGCGGCGGAGGACTACGCGACCTCCGCACGGCTGCTGGCCCGCTACGCCGACTACCTCGTCGTCAACGTCAGCTCGCCCAACACCCCCGGGCTGCGCGACCTGCAGTCCGTGCAGCGGCTGCGGCCGGTGCTGGAGGCGGTGCGGGAGGCCGCCGACTCCTCCGCCGGCCGCCGCGTGCCGCTGCTGGTGAAGATCGCCCCGGACCTGGCGGACGAGGACGTCGACGCCGTGGCCGAGCTCGCGCTGGAGCTGGGGCTGGAGGGGATCGTGGCCACCAACACCACGATCTCCCGCGCGGGGTTGCGCACCCCGGCCGCCGAGGTGGAGGCGGCCGGTGGCGGGGGGCTGTCCGGTGCCCCGCTCAAGGAGCGCTCCCTGGCGGTGCTGCGCCGGCTGCACGAGCGCGTC
>NZ_BAABIL010000866.1:0-582 GCF_039542765.1 Kineococcus glutinatus | reverse complement strand
CTGGTGGGCGGCGGCGGCGCCGGCGGCGGACACCACCCGCTGCAGGCCGCGGCCGAGCAGGGCGGTGGCGCGGGCGGAGACGGCGAGCAGGCCGAGCGGCAGGCCGACGACGGCGACGGCCGCACCGGTGAGCAGCAGCGCCCCGGACCCGGCGGGGTCGAGCCCGGCGGCGTGCAGGGACAGCGCCGAGACGGCGGTGATGCCACCGGCGACGACGAGCTTGCCGACGACGTCGACGACGTTGCTCACCACGGCGTAGGAGGCCGTCTCGCGGCGGCTGTGGCCCCAGGAGCGGGTCATCGCGGCGTTGAGCGCCACACCCGCGGCGCCGCCCAGCGGCAGCACGTTGGAGACGGCGCTGCCGGAGAGGTTGAGCAGCAGCGCCCGGCCGCGCGACAGACCCGGCAGCGCGGCGGTGAGCACCCACGTGTAGCACCACAGGCCGGCGGCCCACAGCGCGACCAGCCCCGCGCAGGCCCAGGGGTCGACGCCCGCGACGACGCCCGTCACGGCGCCCCACGTGGTGCCCGCGGCGTGCGGGACGAGGGCGACCAGAACCGCGGCGGTGAGCAGGACCAGCAC
>NZ_BAABIL010000865.1:0-643 GCF_039542765.1 Kineococcus glutinatus | reverse complement strand
CCCGTCGCCGGGCGCCCGCACCAGCGGCAGGCGGCGGGCTCGTCGGCGGCCGGGACGGCGAGCGGGCCGGAGCAGGCGGTGCAGCGCGCGGGGGCGCGGCAGCCGGCGCAGGCCAGGGTGGGGATGTACCCGCCGCGCGGCACCTGCACGAGCACGGGCCCGCGCTGCACGGCCGTGCGCATGGCCCGCCAGGCGTCGCTGGGCAGCCTCGCGGCGGCGGCCAGCGGGTCCTGCGCGCCCGGGCCACCGGTGCCGGAGATCACCACGCGGGGGGCGCGGCGGCGCATCAGCGCGGCGGGCACGGCGACCTCGCGGGCCCAGCCGGAGTCCAGCAGCAGCTGCGCCTCGGGGGTGCGCGAGCAGCCGGCCACGAGGGCGGCGGCGCCGTCCAGCTCCGCGCGCAGCAGCGCGACCTCGCGCGAGTGCGGGTACGGGGTGCGCTGCTCGGCGTGGGACTCGTCCCAGTCGTTCCAGACCGCGACGAGGCCGAGGTCGGCCACCGGTGCCAGGGCCGCGGCCCGGGTGCCGGCCACCACCCGCGCCCGGCCGGTGAGGGCGCGGCAGAACGCGCGGTAGCGCTCCGCCGCGCCGGCCTCGGCCTCCAGCCGGACGTGCCGGCCGGCGGGCAGGCGCCGGTGCCGGG
>NZ_BAABIL010000864.1:0-761 GCF_039542765.1 Kineococcus glutinatus | reverse complement strand
GGCTGCGGCACCTGGAGCACCTGCCGGCGCGGGAGGGCCGGCGCGGGGGCTGGCCGGCCTGGGCCGACGCGGAGGTGGTGGCCGCGTTCGGGCGCCGCGGCGTCGAGCGGCCCTGGCTGCACCAGCTGCGCGCGGCCGAGGCGGTGCGGGCCGGGCGCTCGGTGGTGCTCAGCGCGGGCACCGCCTCCGGCAAGTCGCTGGCGTACCTGCTGCCGGTGCTCACGGCGCTGCGCGAGGGCGCGGGGGCACCCTCGGGCCGCGACGCCACCGCGCTGTACCTGGCCCCCACGAAGGCGCTGGCCGCGGACCAGCTCGACGGGCTGCGCGCCCTCGGGGTGCCGGGGGTGCGGGCGGCCACCTACGACGGCGACACGCCCGGCGAGGAGCGGCGCTGGGTCCGCGACCACGCGCACTACGTCCTGACGAACGCCGACATGCTGCACCGCTCGGTGCTGCCCGGGCACGAGCGCTGGGGCCCCTTCCTGCGGCGGCTGCGGTACGTCGTCGTCGACGAGTGCCACTCCTACCGGGGGGTCTTCGGCGCCCACGCGGCCGCCGTGCTGCGCCGGCTGCGGCGGGTGGCGGCCCGCTACGGCGCCGAGCCGGTGTTCGTGCTGGCCTCGGCCACCGTCGCCGACCCCGCCGCGGCCGCCCGCAGGCTCGTCGGGGTGGACGTCGAGGCGGTCGTCGCGGACACCTCGGCGCCCGGGCCGGTGGCGCTGGCGCTGTGGGAGCCGCCGCTGCTGGAGCGCGGCCCGGGC
>NZ_BAABIL010000863.1:0-3507 GCF_039542765.1 Kineococcus glutinatus | reverse complement strand
GGCCCGCCACGGCGGCCGGGTCGTGTTCGTCCGCCACGCCCTGCCCGGGGAGCGGGTGCGGGCCCGGGTCACCGAGGGCGGGGCGTCGGCGCGCTTCTGGCGCTGCGACGCGGTGGCGGTGCTGGAGGCGAGCGAGGACCGGGTGCAGCCGCCGTGCCCGGTGGCGCGGCCCGGGCTGTGCGGGGGCTGCGACTTCCAGCACGTCGCGCTGGAGGCGCAGCGGCGGCTGAAGGCCGAGGTCGTCGCCGAGCAGCTGCGCCGGCTGGCGGGCCTGGAGCGCGAGGTCGTCGTCGAGGCGGTGCCGGGCGACGTCGACGGGTTGCGCTGGCGCACCCGCACGGCGTTCGCGGTGGACGCCGCGGGCCGGGCGGGGTTGCGCAAGCACCGCTCCCACGAGGTGGTGGCGCTGGCGGACTGCCCGATCAGCACCGAGGCGGTCGTCGGCACGGGTGTGCTGGGGGAGCGCTGGGCGCACGTGGAGGTGCTGGAGGTCGCCGCGCCCTCCGACGGCGGCGACCCGCTGCTGGTGGTGACGCCGGCACCGGGGGGGCCGGCGCGGCTGCGGCTGCCCCGGCCGGCGGGCACGTCGGTGGCGGTGCGCACCGCCGGTGGCGGCCTGGAGCGGGTCAGCGGCCGCACGTGGCTGGCCGAGCGCGTCGAGGCCGCCGGTGTCGAGCACCGCTTCCGGGTGAGCGGTGCGGGCTTCTGGCAGGTGCACCCGGGGGCGGGCACGGCGTTGGTGGAGGCGGTGCTGGCCGGGCTGCGGCCGCGGCCCGGGGAGCGTGCGCTGGACCTGTACTCCGGTGCGGGGCTGTTCACGGCGGCCCTGGCCGAGGCGGTGGGCGTGACGGGCACCGTCGTGGCGGTGGAGCAGGACGCCCGGGCGGTGAAGGACGCCCGCCGCGCGCTGCACGAGCACGGCCAGGTGCGGCTGGTGGCGGCCCGGGTGGACGCCGCGCTGGCCGCACCGGGGGCGCCGGACGCGGTGCCGGGGGAGGTGGACGTCGTGGTGCTCGACCCGCCGCGCTCCGGGGCGGGCCGGGAGGTGGTGGAGCGCCTCGTCGGGCTGCGCCCGCGGGCGGTGGCGTACGTGGCGTGCGACCCGGCGGCGCTGGCGCGGGACGTGGCGACCTTCGCCGGGCTCGGCTACCGGCTGGAGGACCTGCGCGCGTTCGACCTCTTCCCGATGACCCACCACGTGGAGTGCGTGGGCGTGCTGGTGCCGGTGGGCTGAGGGTGCCGGCGGGGCGGGTGGCGGCGGGGGGCGTCCCGCCGCGGGCGCTGGACCCCAGGCGGCTGCTCGTGTTCGGCGAGGTCGGCCGCAGCGGCTCGCTGTCGGGCGCGGCCCGGGTGCTGGGGTGGACGCAGCCGGCGGTCAGCCAGCACGTGCGCCGCCTGGAGCGCGACGTCGGGGTGGCGCTGATCGCCCGCCGCGGCCGCGGGATCGTGCTGACCGCCGCGGGGCGGGTGCTGCTGGAGCACGCCGAGGCCGTCGCCGCGCGCCTGGCCGAGGCCGAGGCGGCGCTGGCGGACCTGGCGGGGCTGCGCACGGGCCGCGTCGGGCTGGCCGCGTTCCCCTCCGCCGCCGCGACGTTCGTCGCGGCGGCGATGACGGGGCTGGCCGAGGACCACCCCGGCCTGGACGTGGTCCTGGACCAGCTCGAGCCGCCGCAGGCCCTGGAGCACCTCGCCCGGGGCGGCTGCGACGTGGCGGTCGTCTTCGACCACCTCGACGAGCCGGCGGTGCAGGACGGCGGCGTGGTCGTGCCGCTGCTGGAGGAGCCGCTGCTGCTGGTGCTGCCGCCGGGGCACCCGCTCGCCGGGCGCGCGCAGGTGGACGTGGGCGAGCTGGCCGCCGAGCGCTGGGTCGCCGGGTGCCCGCGCTGCCGGGCGCACCTGGTGCGCACCGCGGCCGCGGCGGGTTTCAGCCCCCAGGTGCGGCACAGCACGGACGACTACGTCGTGGTGCAGTCGATGGTGGCCTCGGGCGGGGCGGTCGCGCTGCTGCCCTCGCTGGCGCTGGCGGCCAGCCGGCACCCGGCGGTGGTGGTGCGCCCCCCGGCGGTGCCCGTGACCCGGGCGGTCAGCGCCCGGCTGGCCGCCGAGAGCGCTCAGCTGCCGGCGGTGCGCGCCCTGCTGGCGCAGCTGCGCCGGGCCGCGGCACCCCACCGCGCTCCCTGATCTGCAAGTTCTGCTTGGGGGCCCTCCCGGGCAGGTCGCCGTGGTGCGGGCGGCCCGCCGCCGCGCAGGCTGGTGCGCGGGCCGGGGCGCGGCCGGTGGCGGCGCCCGCGACGAGGAGGGGGAGCCGTGCTGACGATCGGGATGCTGGGCGGGATGAGCTGGGAGTCCACCGCCGTGTACTACCGGCTGGCCAACGAGCTGGTGCGCGAGCGCCTCGGCGGGTTGCACTCGGCGGACTGCCTGCTGCGCTCGGTGGACTTCGCCGCGATCGAGCGGCTGCAGGCCGCCGGTGCGTGGCGGGAGGCGGGGGAGGTGCTGGCGCGGGAGGCGGCGGCGCTGCGGGCCGGTGGGGCGCAGCTGCTGCTGCTGTGCACGAACACGATGCACGAGGTCGCCGCGCAGGTGCAGGCGGCGGTGGACGTGCCGCTGCTGCACATCGTGGACGTCACGGCGGCGGCGGTGCGGGCGGCGGGGCTGCGCCGGGTCGGGTTGCTGGCCACGGGTTTCACGATGCGGCAGGCGTCCTACCGGGAGCGGATGGCCGCCGCCGGGGTGGAGGTCCTGGTGCCGGGCGGGGCGCAGCGGGAGCTGGTGCACCGCGTCATCTACGAGGAGCTGTGCCGGGGGGTGGTGGCGGAGGCGTCGCGGGCGGCCTACCGGGAGGTCGTCGCCGACCTGGTGGCGGCCGGTGCGGAGGGCATCGTGCTGGGCTGTACGGAGATCGAGCTGCTGGTGGGCCCGGCGGACGCGCCGGTGCCGGTCTTCCCCACGACGCGGTTGCACGTGACCGCGGCGGTGGAGCGGGCGCTGGCGGCGCACGACGCGCCGGGTGCGGGGGAGGCGGCGGCGGCCCGGCGTGATATCTTGACGTCGAGATAAATGGCCGTGAGCCGTCCGCCGGAATGCGGCAGGATGGCCGCGACCCGACGGTCGGCGACGACGCGGACGACGAGTGAGGAGCTCAGGGTGAGCAGCCAGAACAGCTTCGGAGCTAAGGCTAGCCTAAGCGTAGCGGATCGGCAGTACGCGATCTACCGCCTGGCGGCGGTGGAGGGCGCGGACCGCCTCCCGTTCAGCCTCAAGGTGCTGCTGGAGAACCTGCTGCGCACCGAGGACGGCGCCAACATCACCGCCGAGCACATCCGGGCCCTGGCCGGCTGGGACCCGCAGGCCGAGCCCGACACCGAGATCCAGTTCACGCCCGCCCGCGTGATCATGCAGGACTTCACCGGCGTCCCGTGCGTCGTGGACCTGGCCACCATGCGCGAGGCCGTCGCCGACCTCGGGGGCGACCCCACGCGCATCAACCCCCTGGCCCCGGCCGAG
>NZ_BAABIL010000862.1:0-1824 GCF_039542765.1 Kineococcus glutinatus | reverse complement strand
CGGCGGGGTCCGCCACGCCGGTGGTCAGCGCCGGGGTGAGGTGGCGGTCAAGAACGCCTCCAGGCGCGCGAACGCGCCGGGCCAGACCTCCCCTGCGAAGAAGTCGCGCACCTGCGGGTCGGGGAAACCGCTCTGCAGGACGGTCATCACGGTGCCGTCGCCGTCCTCCTCGAAGGTGACCTCGATGCGGGTCGTCATGGTCGCCCCGTCCGGGCCCGAGCCCGTCGAGGAGGTGACCAGCCGGTGCGGGCGCTCGATCTCCAGGAACGTCTGGGTCTCGCGGAACAACGTGTCGCGGTCCGGACCCCAGACCGCGGTCTGCTGCCCGCCGACGCGCAGGTCGACCTCGATCTCGACGATGCCGGGGTGCTCGTCGAGGATGGAGAACCAGATCTTCTGCTTCTCGGCGTCGGTGTAGGCGTCGAACACCTCCTCCGGGCTCGCCGGCAGCCGTCGCGTCATGCGCATGTCGGACGTCATCGTCGCGGTCCCTTCGTTTCCTGCTGCTGGGTCGTCCCGTGCTGGAGGGTGAGGTAGGCGTCGAGGCCGTCGAGGCGACGCGCCCACAGGCGCTGGTAGAAGCCGATCCAGGCCAGCACCTCGTCCAGCGGGGCCGGCGCGAGGCGGCACCGCCGGGACCGGCCGACCTTCTCGGTGACGACCAGCCCGGCGTCCTCGAGGACCTGCACGTGCTTCTTCATGCCGGTCAGGGTCATCCCGGTCGGTGCGGCGAGCTCCCCGATGGTCGCCGGGCTCTCGCCGAGGCGGATCAGGACGCCCCGCCGGACGGGGTCGGCCAGGGAGGAGAACACCCGGTCCAGGAGCTCTTGCTGAACCATGGAGTTCACCATAGAACGCTGAACCGGACGGTTCAAGGTCCGATCGCGGCCCGCGACGCGATCGCGGCGGGGTCGTCGCCGGGGGAGCCCGCCCCCGCCGGGCGCCGGGGGCGGCGGTGGCGAGGACTGGTGGGGGATCGGGCGCACGAGCGACGTCGAGGAGCGCCGGGACGCCTCGTGCGCCGGGCGCGGCGGGGACCACCGAGGTGCTCGAGCCGCGCGCGGTCCCCCTCGGCGGTCCCCGCGCGATGACGGTGCGCAGGACGCTGCCGCAGAAGCAGCGCAGCCTCATCGGTTCCTGGTGCTCCGTCGACCACGACGGGCCCGACCCGGTCGCCGACAGCGGCGGATGAAGGTGCCCCGCCACCCCCACACCGGCCTGGCCACGGTCAGCCGGCTCTTCGCCGGTGGGATCGCCCACCGCGGCTCCGCCGGCTACGCGGCCTCCGGAACCGGTCGTCGTGTGGTGGAACTTCGCCGGCCGCAGCCGCGAGGAGATCGCGGCCTACCGCGCCGCCCGGCAAGCCGGGATCGGCGCCGAACCGGTGGGCCCCACCGCCGCCGGCGCCTGCGACGACGACATCACCCCTCCGCGCTCCGGCACCTTCCCCGAGGGGACGCCCGAGCCGCTGCCGGCCCCCGTCCTGCCCGCCGTCCGCCTGCGCGCCCGCGGCCGACCCCCGTCCGCAGCCGTCGCCCCGCGCGTCGGGCGCCCACCGCGACCCCGGCCGGTTCGGTCGAGCACTCCTCTCGTTGAACGTCGTACTGTGGGGGGGATGCCCGGCAAGGGCACCTACACCGGGAGGACCGCTCGTGAGCGACCGCACCAGCACGGACCCGGGGCCGGTGACCGTGCGCCGCCACCCCGGCGGGACCCGCACCACCCGCGGCGAGCGGGAACCCGTCGAGGCGTTCGGCGGCGGAAACCCCGGGGGCCGTGCCGCGGCGGGCGGTGCCGTCCCGACCGGACCCCTGTCTCCCGCGG
>NZ_BAABIL010000861.1:0-539 GCF_039542765.1 Kineococcus glutinatus | reverse complement strand
GCAGCGGCACCCGCGCGTGGTGGGCCTCCAGCACCGCCGGGTGCAGGTTCGCCACCGCCGTCCCGCTCGTCGTCACCACCGCCGCCAGCTCGCCCGCCGGCAGCGCCCGCGCGAGACCGAGGGCGACGAAGGCGCCGCTGCGCTCGTCGATGCGCACGTGCAGGCGCAGCCGCCCCGCCGCGTCCGCCGCGGCCAGGGCGTACGCCAGCGGGGCGCTGCGCGAGCCGGGGCAGAGCACGACGTGGCGCAGGCCCAGCCGCACGAGCGAGTCGACGACGAGGGTCGCCAGCGCCGTCGAGGGGTTCACCCCCCGAGTCTGGCCCGCCGCCGGCGGTGGGGCTCAGCCGGGGAGGTAGCCGCCGTCGGCCAGGCCCGCCTCGACCTCGTACCGGTTGCGCTCGGCGCGCCGGCCGGCCAGCGGGTAGAGCACCGCGAAGGCGTAGCCGTGGCGCTGCCACTGCCGGACGTGGACCAGCTCGTGGCGCAGCCGCCGCGGGGTGCGCAGCCCCGGGTCGGTGCCCGTGAGGTAGGTGTCGCCC
>NZ_BAABIL010000860.1:0-694 GCF_039542765.1 Kineococcus glutinatus | reverse complement strand
GGGGCCGCGGCTGCACCGTCGCGGGGGACTTCCACGGCCACTTCGACGGCGACGTGCGCTGGGGCGATGACGTCTTCTTCAACGTGGGCTGCTACGTGTCGGTCCTGGAGCGGCTGGTGGTGGGCGACGGGTGCCGGTTCGGCGAACGCGTCTCCATCCACGACGAGGACCACGTGTTCGAACCGCGCGGCGCCGACCGCGGCGCCTACCGCACCGCCCCGGTGCTCATCGGGGACCACGTGTGGGTCGGCGCGAACAGCGTGGTGCTGCGCGGCACCCGGATCGGCACCGGGGCGGTGGTAGCCGCCGGCTCCGTGGTCCGCGGCGACGTGCCCGCGCACACGCTGGTGGCCGGGGTCCCCGCGCGCCCGGTGCGCACCCTGCGGGGCTGACCCCACCGGCGCGGGGTCGGTGCGCCCTCAGGACCCGCCCGGCTCCGCCGCGCCGCTCACCTCCGCGGCGCCCGGTTCGGCGGCGGGCTTGCCGAAGTCGTGCGGCAGCGCCTGCAGGCGGTCCCAGGGGAAACCTGCCAGCACCTGGTACGGCGGGACCCCGCCCAGCTGGCGGTCCCAGAACCCGGGGTCCTGCTGCAGCGGCTGCCCGAGCTGTGCACCGATGTTCACGGCGCCGGCGGTGTCGGTGACGATGAAGCCGTACCGCTGGGCCGCGCGCGCCACCATGCGGGCCACCGGGG
>NZ_BAABIL010000859.1:0-1385 GCF_039542765.1 Kineococcus glutinatus | reverse complement strand
GCGCGCGCAGCGCCCGGACGAACCTGGCCCGGCTGGCGCGACGCTGCTCCTCGGCCTGCGTCGCGTGGATCAACTCCTGGGCGGGCACGTGCACGGTCGTTCTCCTCCGGGTGCGGGCAGACCGGGCCGGTCTGCTGGTGGGTGCCGCCGCGGTGCAGGTGGTGCGGGTGGTGCACACGGGCGGCCGTGCTCGGGCGGGTTCAGGCCGCGACCTTGCGGGGGCGGCCGCGGGGGCGCTTGCGCGGGACGACGACGCCGGCGATCAGGAGCTCACCGCCCCACACCCCCCAGGGTTCGCCGCGCTCGACGGCGCCCTCCAGGCACGCGGCGCGCAGCGGGCAGTCCCCGCACAGCGCCTTGGCCCGCTCGACGTCGCTGGGCGACTCGGCGAACCACAGCTCGGCGTCGTGGCGCCGGCACGGCAGATCGGTTGCGGGGCAGTCGGTGGAGACCGGCTCGGCGGGGGCCTGGTCGAGCATCGCCGTGAGCGTCATGGCGCTCACCTCCTCGGGGTTCCCTGCGCGGCAGCCGGTTCGAGGGGGTTCTGCGGTGCCGGCGCGCTGTGCGGTGGTGCGGGTGGTCCGTCGATGCGGCGGGTGGGTCCTGACCGTCGCGGTCGTCATCGCTGTGGCCCTCTCGGGAGTCGTTCGCTGTGCTGTCGCTGGGGTTGCGGGACGGGCCCGGGAAACACGAAGGCCGCGGACCCGATGTCTCGGGTTCCGCGGCCTGGGAGGTCCGTTTCGCTGCCTTCGCTAGGCAGCAGAACTCCTGTGGCGGGTGCCCGAGAGGGTCTTGGGGGACGTGCGGACGACGTGCGCGGCGGCGCCGCCGGTCTGCGGACGCACCTCTCCCCAGGTCAGGGCGAGGGTGGGCGAGACGGAGCGGAGGCGCAGGCCTGCGACGTACGCGGCATCGACGAGGGAGCCGTTGACGGCGATCGTGCTGTCCATGTCGACCCCTCCTCCCGGTGCGGCGCCGCGCAGTGCGCGCGAGGCGATGGGTCGAGGCTAGACCCACGGGCGGGACGGGGACAACGGATTATTCCGACGACTTTCCCCACAACCGGGCGCGGACGCACGAGCGCCCGGGACCCGTTGCGGGGCAACGGGTCCCGGGCGCTCGTGAGCCGCGTGGGCGGTGCCGGCGTCAGTCCCCGCCGGCCAGCAGGGCGAGGACCTGCGCCCCGTAGCGCTCGATCTTCGCCGGGCCCACCCCGGGGACCCGCGCCAGCTCGGTGGTGTCCGCGGGGGAGGTCTCGGCGATGGCCGTGAGGGTGGCGTCGGTGAACACGACGTACGCGGGCAGCGACGCCTCCTTGGCGACCGCGCTGCGCCAGGTGCGCAGCCGCTCGAACACCGCCTCGTCGTACGTCGGCGGGCAGTCCT
>NZ_BAABIL010000858.1:0-630 GCF_039542765.1 Kineococcus glutinatus | reverse complement strand
CGCCGCGGGACGCGCCGCACCCCCGGGGGACGCCGGGTCGCCCACCGCGGGGACGTCGCCCACCGGGACGCCACCCACCGGCACGTCCACCGGGACGTCCACCGGGGCGCCGGCCGCGGGTCGCGACCTCGGCCGCGGCGGCGTGGGGCGGCGGGTCACGCGCGTTCTCGGAGCGCGGCCAGCACCCGCGGACCGAGCTCGGTCACGTCACCGGCGCCGACGGTCAGCACCAGGTCCCCGGGACGGGCCCGGGCCGCCAGCCGCGCCACCGCCGCACCCGCATCGGGCTCGAACGCGACCGCACCCGCCGGCAGCGGCACGCCGGCGGCCACCAGGGCACCGGTCACCGCCGGGTCCGGGTCCTCCCGGGCCACGTAGACGTCGAGGACCACCACCTCGTCGGCCAGCGCCAGCGCGCGGCCGAAGTCCGCGGCGAACGCGCGGGTGCGGCTCACCAGGTGCGGCTGGAACACCACAAGCACCCGCCCCGCACCGGCCACCTCCCGCGCCGCCCGCAGCAGCACCGCCACCTCGGTGGGGTGGTGGGAGTAGTCGTCGACGACGCGCACGCCGCCGGCCTCCCCCCGCAGCTCGAAGCGCCGGCGCGCGCCGCCGAACGTGGCCAGGCCC
>NZ_BAABIL010000857.1:0-1090 GCF_039542765.1 Kineococcus glutinatus | reverse complement strand
GCCGCCTCCTGGGGCCCGTGGCGGCGGGTGCGGCCGGCCGGTGCCGGCTGGGCGGCGACGTCGGGGTCCCGGGGCAGCGGCACGTCCGCGCCGGGGACCTCGGCGGGCCCGACCGCCACGACGCAGCAGTGCACCGCCCCCCCGGAGCGGCGCGCGGACTCCAGCACCTGCTGCCCCACCAGCAGCAGCCCCCGGCGGTTGAGCAGGCCGGTGAGGTCGTCGCGCACGCTGGCGCCGCGGGCTGCGTCCAGCGCCTGCGCGAGGTCGGCGGCGACCTGCACCGCGGCCTCGCGGGAGCGGCGGGCGGCGTGCAGCGCGGTGGCCAGCGCGGTGGCCGCGACCCCGAGGACGACGAGCAGGGCGACCTGGACGGCGGGGGACGGCTCCCGGGTCGCGGCGACGGCCGCGAGGGCGGTGGTGAGCGCGACGGCGGCCACCACGAGCACCGGGGGACGCCGCGCGACGCGCCCCACCGCCCTCAGGGCGGCCTGCGCTCGCTGCTGGTGGTGCTCGCCCGGCGTGCTCACGAGCTGGGCATCGTCGCCGCGGGCGGTGTCCTTGATGCGGCGAGAGGGTGACGTGCCGGGTGGACGCCGGAACGTCGAAGGGCGGTCCACCCGCGTGGACCGCCCTTCGGTGGTGGAGCTGAGGGGATTCGAACCCCTGACCCCCTCCATGCCATGGAGGTGCGCTACCAGCTGCGCCACAGCCCCTTGCTCGTGCTCGCCCGCCGACCGCGTTCCCGTCCGGCGAACGAGCACGAGCATAGACCACCCGTGGTGGTGCGGGCGAACCGCCCACCGCCGCAGGCCGCGGGTTCAGTCCTCGGCGCCCTCGGGCGCGGCGGGTGGGCCGACGTTGTACTCCACGAGGGTCCAGCCGCTGCTGCGGCGCTCGAGCACGGCCCAGTGCGCGTTGGAGAACCCGGCGAACGCCGTCCACGCCGTCAGCGGCAGGCCGAGCAGCTGCAGCATCGCGCCCTTCAGCGCCGTGCCGTGCGAGGCCACCACGAGGGGCCCGCCGGCGGGCGCCGCGGCCGCGTGGCGCTCCACCGCGGCCGCGGCGCGGGCACCGGCCTCGCTGCGGCGCT
>NZ_BAABIL010000856.1:0-1019 GCF_039542765.1 Kineococcus glutinatus | reverse complement strand
TGGGCGGCGCCGCTGCTGGTGGCCGCGCACCGGCAGAGCGGGCAGGTGGCGTTCCTGCTGCCGCCGGCCGCGCACGAGCTGAGCGGGCAGGTCGTCGTCACCGCCGGTTCCCGCGCGGGGGCCGTGCTGCTGCTGGGCGCGGCGGTGCTGGCGCTGGCCGCGGGCCGGTACCGGCGGCTGGCGCTGCTCGGGGCGGCGTGGGGGCTGGTGCCGCTGCCGCTGCTGTGGGCGCTGTCGCAGCTGCGGCCGTTCTGGACGACGCGGTACCTGGTGCCGACGCTGCCGGGGCTGTGCCTGCTGCTGGCGGGGGTGGCGGCGCTGGCGGTGGGGCCGCGGCTGCTGCGCGCCGGCGTGCCGGTGCTGCTGGTGGGGGCCCTGGCCGTCACGGGCCTGCCCCGGCAGGTGTCGGTGCGGGGACCGGTCGGGCACGGGGAGGACATGCGGGGCGCGGCGCGGGTGGTGGCGCAGCGGGCGCAGCCCGGGGACGCGGTGCTGTACGTGCCCGACGGGGAGTACCGCTACCGGGTCCTCGCGCAGCTGTACCCGGGGCAGCTGTCGGCGGTGCGGGACGTGGCGCTGGCGGTGGACCCGGTGCGCTCGGCGACCCTGGTGGGCCTGGAGCGGGATCCGGACGGCATCGCCGCGGCGCTGGCCGGGGCGCGGCGGGTGTGGGTGGTGGGCCGTCCCGGCGAGCTGCTGGCCGCCGGCGCGGGTGACGAGCGCAAGCTGGAGCTGCTGGGCTCGCGGTACCGGCAGGTGGACGAGGTGGAGCTGGCGGACTGGACGGTGCGGCTGTTCACCGCCCGCTGAGCCGCCCGGTCCCGCTCGCGCCGGCGGGGACGTCCGGTGGGCGGCGCGCCGCGCGTCGCGGGCGCAACGTCCCCGTCGGGGGGAGCCCACCCAGCGAGCGGGTGCGGGGGAACAGCCACCACACCAGCACCAGCAGCGACACCGGCCGGGTCAGCGCCAGCGGTGGGGTCAGCACCCGCCAGCCGCCGCGCAGGTCCGCCGCGGCCTCC
>NZ_BAABIL010000855.1:0-2367 GCF_039542765.1 Kineococcus glutinatus | reverse complement strand
CCTTCCCCGCCGCGTTCGAGGAGGACCTGCTGCGCCAGAACCTCGCCGCCGCGGGCGTGCGCCTCGACGAGGAGGCCCTGGCCGCGATCGCGTCCCTGGAGGACGGGGAGCGGGTCTCCGGGCAGGACCCCGCGACGTTCGAGGAGTTCTGAGGTCGGTAGCGTCGCCCCACCGCGAACCGCACGAGGGAGCACGACATGGGAGTCAGCCTCGGCAAGGGGGGCAACGTCTCGCTCACGAAGGCCGCCCCCGACCTGCGCGCCGTCAGCGTCGGGCTCGGGTGGGACGTGCGCACCACCACCGGGCAGGGGTTCGACCTCGACGCCTCGGCGCTGCTGCTGGGGACGGACGGCAAGGTGCTGTCCGACGCGCACTTCGTCTTCTACAACAACCTCGCCAGCCCCGAGGGGTCGGTCGTGCACACGGGCGACAACCGCACCGGCGAGGGCGAGGGCGACGACGAGGTGGTGGACGTCGAGCTCACCACCGTGCCGCTGGAGTGCCAGCGCATCGTGTTCGCGGTGTCCATCCACGACGCCGACGCGCGCCGGCAGAACTTCGGGCAGGTGCACAACGCGTTCATCCGCGTCGTCAACGCCGACGACGACGTGGAGCTCGTGCGCTTCGACCTCACCGAGGACGCCTCCACGGAGACCGCGATGGTGTTCGGGGAGGTGTACCGGCGGGCGGAGGAGTGGAAGTTCCGCGCGGTGGGCGCCGGTTACGCCACCGGCCTGCGGGGCATCGCCGCCGACTTCGGCGTCGACGTCGAGTGATCCGCCCGGGGTGATCCGCCCGGGATGATCCGGCGCGGTGCGCTCAGCCGCGCGGCCGGGGCACGGCGGGCAGCAGGTCCTCGAAGGTGTACTCGTCGACGATGGGCACGCCCAGCCGCATCGCGGCGCGCACCTCGGCCTCGCCGCTGGCGGCGTCGGCGGCCACGAGCAGGCCGGTGGTCCCGTCGACCTCCTCGACGGGCACCAGGCCCGCCGAGCGGGCGCGCCCGGCGAGCTCGGCGCGCGGGGTGAGCAGCGGGCCGCCGAGCACGACGCGGGTGCCGGGCAGCAGCGGGGCGCCGTGGGTCCAGCGGGGCGCTGCCGAGGCGTCGATCACGTCCAGGTGATCGGCCGGTGGCGGGGTGGGCTTGAGGGGACCGCCGGCCCCGGCGGGGGCGTCAGCGGCCTCCGGCGCGGGCCAGCACCCAGGCGGTCAGCTGGGTGCGGCTGCCCAGGCCGAGCTTCAGGAGGGCGTGGTGCACGTGGGACTCCACCGTGCGCTCCGACAGCACCAGCCGCGCGGCGATCTCCCGGTTCGCCAGGCCGTGCGCCACGAGCTGCGCCACCTCCTCCTCCCGCCGCGTCAGCCCACCGGGCGGGGAACCGGTGGACACCCGCCGCAGCACCTCCTCCGCCGCGGCCAGGGGTCCCGGCATGCCGAGCGCACGGGCCGTCCCCGCCGCCAGGCGCGCCTCCGCCGCGATCCGCGGCCCGTCGTCGGCCCGGCCCCGTCGCAGCAGCGCCCGCGCGGTCGCCAGGTGGGTCAGGGCCACGTACGGGCGCGCCCCGATCCGCGCGTTGACCTCCAGGGCGCGGCGCAGGTGGGCCAGCGCCTGCTCCGGACGGCCCGCGGTCGTCGCCAGCCGGCCCAGCAGCAGCGCGTTCGAGCCGGTGCAGAACACCGTGCCGGACGGGCCCGCCCCGCAGAAGTCCTCCGCGTCGGCCAGCACCGCGTGCAGGCGGGCGGCACCGGGGGCGTCGTCGAGGCCCTCGGCGAGATCGACCAGCTGCAGGACGGTGCCCAGCCAGCGGCCGTTGACGGGCATCTCGTCGAGGACCGCCATCACCTGCAGGTACCGCGCCCGCGCCCGCTCCCGCCGTCCCGCGAGCAGCTCCAGCGCGGCCCGCTGGGCCTGCACGACCGGCACCGGCGGCGCGCCGGCGAAGGCGTCGTCCAGGTCGTGCGGCACGCCGGTCGGATCGCCCCGCAGCACCGCCACCAGGGCGCCGAAGGCGTGGTGCAGCACGACCATCTCCGGTTCGCCCATGCGCACGGCCACCGCCCGCGCGTCCTCCGCGTGCCGCCCGGCGGCGGTGAAGTCCCCGGTGAGCGCGCAGCGCGCCGCCCGCAGCCGGTGCAGGTGCCAGCGGGCGAAGGGCAACCCCGCCGCAGCGCTGCGGGCGTCCAGCTCCGCCAGCCGGGCGTCGACCACCGCCAGGTCACCGCGCTCGAAAGCCGCGTCGATGCGCCACAGCACGCTCCACACCAGCGCGGCGGGCTGCCCGACGTGCTCGGCGGGGACGGCGGCGCGCTCGAGCACCCGCGCCCGCTCGGCGGCGACCGGCCGGGCGGCCACCACGAGGAGGCGCG
>NZ_BAABIL010000854.1:0-559 GCF_039542765.1 Kineococcus glutinatus | reverse complement strand
CCGCCTCCCCCGGTGCCGCCTCCCCCGGTGCCGCCTCCCCCGGTGCCGCCTCCCCCGGTGTGCACCGGCGGGCGGTGGCGCTGGTGGCCCTGCTGCACGCCGTGGGTCTGGTGCCCTCCCTGTACCAGGCGCGCACCGGCCTGGCCCGCGCGGAGCTGAAGCGGCGCGCCGGAGCGCTGGCCGAGGGCGAGTGGGTGGCGGAGGCGGTGCGCCGGGCCGTGCGCGACGCCCAGGCCGTCGCGGGCGGGGCCACCGCGGGCGGCTGAGCGGGCACGCTCAGGGCTGGCGCAGCTGCAGCAGCGGCGTGCCGGTGGGGGTCTGCACCTCCAGGCGGTCGATGTCGCCGGTGCGCAGCGCCGTGGAGGCCGTGAAGCGGGTGTCGCGGCCCGGCAGCGCCGTCCAGCTGCCGATCTGCTGGGGCGTACCGCGGCGGTCGATGACGACGAGGGCGTAGTTCGTCGCCGGGCCCTCGTCGTCGCGGTAGCTGCAGGTGATGTCCACCCGGGTGCCCCAGTCGACCGGCTGCACCACGGCGCTGGCCCGCAGCGGTTCGGCGCTG
>NZ_BAABIL010000853.1:0-1178 GCF_039542765.1 Kineococcus glutinatus | reverse complement strand
GGGTCGCCGCCCGGCTGGTGGCGCGGGTCGCGGCCTGGCCGGACCCGGCCCGGGTGCTCCTGGTCTACGCCCTCGCCCGCGCCTTCTCCGCCTTCGTCCTGGACCGCACCGCGCGCTTCCAGGCGCCCAACGCGTGGACGGGACCCGACCCCGGCTTCGTCGACCTGCTGGGGCTGTGGGACGCCGGCTGGTACCGGCGGATCGCCGAGGAGGGCTACCCCGACGCGGTCGTGCGCGACGACGCCGGTGCCCCGCAGCAGTCGGCGCTCGCCTTCTACCCGCTCTTCCCGCTGCTGGTGCGGCTGCTGATGCGGGTGACGGGCCTGCCGTTCGTGCCGCTGGGTGCCGCCCTGGCCCTCGTCCTGGGGGCGGCCGCCGCGGTCGTGGTGCACCGGCTGCTGCTGGAGGCGCTGACCGCCGGCGGTGCGGGCGCGGCCCGCGCCCGGGGCGGGGCGTGGGCGGGCGTGGTGCTGCTGTGCACCTACCCCGCCTCCCCGGCGCTGCAGGTGGCCTACACCGAGAGCCTGGCCCTGCTGCTGCTGGCCAACTTCCGGCTGCTCCTGCTGCGCCGGCACTACCTGGCCGCCGCCGGCGCGGCGCTGCTGCTCGGCCTGGTGCGCCCCGTGGCCGCCCCCCTGGCCGGCGTGGTGCTGGTGCACCTCGCGCGGCGGCTGCTGCGCGCGCTGCGCAGCGCACCGCCCGGGAGGCCGGGGCGCCTGGCGCGGGAGCGGCCGGTGAGCTGGCGGCAGGTCGCCGCCCTGGGCACCCTGCTGGCGGCCACGGCGGTGGCCGGCCTGCTGTGGCCGGCGGCGGCGTGGTGGCTCACCGGGGAGCGCGACGCGTACCTGGCGACGATGGGCGCCTGGAGCAGCGGGGGGCGGGTGCGGCTGCTGCGACCGTGGTGGGACGTCTCGCGGTACCTGCTGGGCGACGTCGTCGGGCCGCTGGTGCTGGTGGCGGCGGTGGCGGGCCTGGTCGCGCTGGTGCTGTCGCGGGCGGCGGCGGTGCTCGGGCCGGAGCTGCGGGCGTGGTGCCTGTGCTACCCGGTCTACCTGCTGCTGGTGCTGGAGCCCTTCACCAACCTGGTCCGCTACCTGCTGCTGCTCTTCCTGCTGGCCGCCCTCGTGGGTGCCGCGGGCGCCCGCGGCACCCACGAGGGCGGCGCCGGCGCCGGTGCC
>NZ_BAABIL010000852.1:0-1534 GCF_039542765.1 Kineococcus glutinatus | reverse complement strand
GTCGTGGGCGCCCGTGGTGACGCCCACGGCCACGGCGCCGGCGACCGGCTCGGCCGCGACGTCGCCGGGGTGGTTGCCCACGTAGCCGGTGGCGCCGGCGGCGGCGAGGAAGGGGCCCTTGGCGTCGCCGAAGAGGTCGCCGGCCACGTCCCGGGGGTCGAGGCCGGCGTCGAGGCCGGCGGCGGCGAGCACGCGGTGCACGTTCGGGGTGTGCTTGGCGCTGACGACGACGCCGCGCCCGCCGTGGGCCGCGGGGGCGGCCAGCGCCCGCGCCGCGCCGGGGAAGGCGCGCACGGAGGCGACGCCGAGGGCGGGGTAGAGCTCCTTGTAGCGGGCGGCGGCCGCTGCCACGACGTCCGGCGGGGTGCCGGGTGCGACGCCGGCGACGATCATCTCCAGCGGCAGCCCCGCGAAGGGGTCCACGGCGGCGGGGGGGACGTCCACGCCGAACTCGCCGAGGGCGGCGCGCAGGGTGGCGCCGATCCCCTCGGAGGAGTCCACCAGCGTCATGTCGAGGTCGAAGCCGACGACGGGGACGGTCGGGGGGGCCGTCGGTGGGGTGGGGCGGGCGGCGGGTGGGGCGGCGTCCGGCTGGAGCACGCGCCCAGGGTATGCGGGGGGTGGCTGCGGGCGGGCGGGACGGGGGGTCGATCATGGCGGTGCCGCGCCTTGCGGAGGGCTCAGCCCTGCGGGAGGGTGCGCGGTGCACCCGGCGCCCGCGACGTCCCGCCGCGGCACCGGACGGCCAGCCGGGCGCCTCGCACGAGCGTCCGGACCAGACGACCGGAAGAGGAGAGCAGTGGCCGACTACACGCTGCCGGACCTGCCGTACGACTACTCCGCGCTGGCGCCCCACATCTCGGGCCAGATCATGGAGCTGCACCACGACAAGCACCACCAGGCGTACGTCACCGGCGCCAACACGGCGCTGGAGAAGCTCGCCGCGGCGCGCGACTCCGGTGACCTCGCCGCCGTGAACCTCCACGAGAAGAACCTGGCCTTCAACCTGGGCGGGCACGTCAACCACTCGGCGTTCTGGGCGAACCTGTCCCCGGACGGCGGCGACAAGCCGACCGGTGAGCTCGCCGCGGCGATCGACGAGGGCTTCGGCTCGTTCGAGAAGTTCCAGGCGCACTTCGCGGCCGTGGCCGCGGGCGTGCAGGGTTCCGGCTGGTCGATCCTGGCGTGGGACTCGGTCGGGCAGCGGCTGATCATCGTGCAGCTCTACGACCAGCAGTCCAACATCGCCCTCGGTCTCGTGCCGATCGTGCTGCTGGACCTGTGGGAGCACGCCTACTACCTCGACTACAAGAACGTGCGCGCCGACTACGTCAAGGCGTGGTGGAACGTCGTGAACTGGGCCGACGCGCAGCAGCGCTTCGAGCGCGCGCGCACCCAGACCGCCGGGCTCATCGTCCCGGCCTGAGCCGCACCGCCCACGAGGGGCGCCGCCGGTCCTCCGGCGGCGCCCCTCGTGCGTGCGGCCGCCGCCGCTGCGGCGGGGGGCGCGGTCGTGCTGCGGGCGGCGCGGTCG
>NZ_BAABIL010000851.1:0-1027 GCF_039542765.1 Kineococcus glutinatus | reverse complement strand
CGCCCTCGGCGCGGGCCTCGGCGCCCAGGGCCTCGCCCACGCGGCGCAGCAGGTCCGGGTGGCCATGGTCCACACCGTACCGGTGCGCCGCCCGGGGCCCGGGGAGGCTCGCGGTGACCACCCGGCGGCAGACTGCGTGCGTGAGCAGCACACCAGCGCCGCGCGGCCGCGCCGCCGGGCGCGAGCGGCTGGTCGGGGTCGACGTCGCCAGGGGCGTCGCCGTGGCCGGGATGGTGACGGCGCACGTCCTCTCCCGCGACGCCACCGGCGCGGCCGGCGCGGCGTTCGAGCTGGCCAGCGGTCGCTCCTCGGCCCTCTTCGCCGTCCTCGCCGGCGTCTCCCTCGGCCTGCTCACCCGTCGCGGCCTCGCACCCGCCGGGCCGCGGGTGCGGGCCGGCCTGCGGGCGGCCGTCGCCGTGCGAGCCGTGCTCGTCGGCCTGCTCGGGCTGTGGCTCGCCGGCCGGCACCCCCCGGTGGCCGTCATCCTCGCCCACTACGCGCTGGCGCAGCTGCTCCTGCTGCCCGCCCTGTGGTGGCCGCCGCGGGTGCTGGCGGTTCTCGCGGCGCTGTGGCTGCCGCTGGCCCCCGTGGCGGCCTTCGTGCTGCGCGAGGGTCCGCCCGACCCGGGCGAGCAGCCCGACCTGGGCGTGCTCGGCACGCCGCTGGTGCTGCTGCGCACCCTGCTGCTCACCGGCTACTACCCGGTGCTCGGCTGGCTGGGCTACCTGCTCCTCGGGCTGGCGATCTCCCGCTGCGACCTGCGCAGCCGCCGCACCGCGCTGCGGCTGGCGGGCGCGGGGGCCGTCCTGGCCGCCGCCGCCGCGCTCACGAGCCTCGTGCTCCTCGGGCCCGCCGGGGGCGGTGCCGCGCTGCGGGCTGCCGACGGCGCGTGGGTGGCCTGGACGGCGGCCAACGGCTTCTACGGCACCACCCCCACCAGCTCCTGGTGGTGGCTGGCGGTGGCCGAGGCGCACGCGGGCACGCCGGCCGACCTCGTCGGCACGGCCGGCAGCGCGCTGCTCGTGCT
>NZ_BAABIL010000850.1:0-877 GCF_039542765.1 Kineococcus glutinatus | reverse complement strand
GCCGCCCTCGACGGCGGGGAGCTGCACGACGAGCTGACCGCCCTGGGCGCGATGATCGCGCTCAGCCGGGGGCAGCCGGCGCAGGCGCTGGCGGCGGTGGAGCCGCTGCTGGCCGGGGCCGCCCGCTCCGAGCGGGCCGGGGTGCGGGCCCTGCTGGTGGCGATGTCGGCGTGGGCGCAGGTGGGCCGCGCGGGCACCGCCGTCGCCACCGGGGAGGGGCTGACGGCGGCGGAGGCGGCCCGGGAGCTGCCCGCGGTGTTCGAGGCGGCGCTCGTGGGGCTCTGCTATGCCCTGGGGGTCACGGGGCGGATCGGGGAGGCGGAGGAGCTGGCGCGGACCCGGTACGCGGCGGCGCTGGAGCAGCGGGCGCCGGACCTGCGCACCCTGTGGGCGCTGGCGCTGGGCCAGGCGGGCGCGCTGCGCGGGGACCTGGTGGGCGCGGAGCAGCACCTGACGGAGGCGGCGCTGCTGCTGCGGCACGACCAGTCGCTGTTCGGGGTGCACTCGCTGGCGTGGTGCCTGGGGTGCCTGGCGGAGGTGGCCGCCGCGCGGGGGGACGCGGAGGGGGCCCGGGTGGCGCTGGCGGACGGGTACGCGGTGACACCGGAGCCGTGCTTCATCGCGCCCCGGGAGATCGCCCGCGTCTGGGTGGCGTGGGCGGAGGGCGCCGCGGACGCGGCCGTGGCGGTGGCCCGGGAGGTGGCGGGGGCGGCGCGGGAGCGGGGTGCGGCCGCCGTGGAGGCCCTCGCGCTGCACCAGGCGGCCCGGCTGGGGCAGGCCGGGGAGGTGGCGGCGCTGATGGCGGACCTGGCCGCCCGGGTGGACGGGGACCTCGTCGCCGCGCACGCCGCGCACGCCCGGGCGCTGCTGACCGCTG
>NZ_BAABIL010000849.1:0-1054 GCF_039542765.1 Kineococcus glutinatus | reverse complement strand
CCGGAGGACGCGTTCCACGTCACCAGCCGCAGCACCGCCGCCCGCCGCCCGTGCGCCGTCTCAGGGCGCCAGCGGCGCGGCGTCGGCGTGCTCGTCGAGGTCCAGCAGCATCCGCCGGGCGTCCTCGACGATGGTGTCGTCGTCCAGGCGCACGCCCAGCAGCAGCCAGCGCGCCAGCGCCAGCTCCCCGGCCAGCCGCGCCCGGTGCAGCAGGTTCGGGTCCGGGCCCTCGCCGCGGCGGTGCGCGTACGCCTCCAGCACCGACTCCAGCGCGTCGCCGTCGGCCCCCACCGCGAGCCACGCGAAGTCGTCGGCGGGGTCGGCGACCTTCGCCTCCGACCAGCCGAGCACGCCCACGACGGCGCCGCCCCGGACGAGGACGTGCTCGGCCATCAGGTCGCCGTGCACGGGCACCGGCGCGAAGCGCCAGCGGGGCACGTCCTCCATGAGGACCTCCCAGCGCGTCAGCAGCCGCGGCGGCACGTGCCCGGTGGCGGCGGCCCGGTCCAGCTCGGACAGCCGGCGCAGCCGGTACTCCTCGGGCTCGTAGACGGGGGCGCCGGCGTCGGCGAGGACGTCGCGGTCCAGCCCGTGCACGGCGGCCAGCGCACCGCCGAGGGCGGCGGCCAGCCCGGGACCGGGCTGCAGCTCGTCGGGGTGCAGCGGACCGCCCGGCAGGGAGCGGTGCACGAGGCACTGCCCGCCCTCGGGCAGCTCCACCACGCCCTCCTGCACGGGCACCGCGAAGGGCAGCACGCCCGCCAGCGCCCGCAGCAGCCGCAGCTCCACGTCCATCGCCGCGCCGGCCGCGGGGCGGGCGGGGGCGCGGACGGTCCAGCGCCGGTCCTCGGCGTCGAGGAGCACGGCGACCGAGAAGTCACCGCCGTCGCCGTCGCCCGGCCCGACGGCCACGACGTCGAGGCCGCGCACGGCAGCGGTCGCGAGGGCGGCGAGCGCGGGCGGTGTTCGGTGCGGCACGCCCCCACGGTATTGCGCGGGGAGGCCGCGGTCGCGGATCGGGGTGCCGGACGCGCGCACCGGGTGCGCGGGACGG
>NZ_BAABIL010000848.1:0-622 GCF_039542765.1 Kineococcus glutinatus | reverse complement strand
CGCGGCGGCGCACCCATCATGACGGCTGCCGCGCCCGGTGCCGCGCACCCCGCGGCGGACGGCGCCGCGCTCGACGCGACCGGGAGGGCGCCGGGTGCGGGCGGTGGCGCTCCTAGACTCCGCGCCATGAGCGCCACCCGGCAGGAGCCGACCCCGCGTGCCACGGCAGGTCCTCCCGCCGGCGTGGCCGCAGCCGCCGTCCCCGCCGCGCGCGTCGAGCCCGGCGCCGACGTCGACGGCAGCTCCCTCGGGCCGGGCACCCGCGTGTGGCACCTGGCGCAGGTGCGCGAGGGCGCCGTCGTGGGCGCGCAGTGCGTGATCGGGCGCGGCGCCTACGTGGGCGCCGGCGTCGTCGTGGGCGACCGCTGCAAGATCCAGAACTACGCCCTGGTGTACGAGCCGGCCCGGCTGGAGGACGGGGTGTTCGTCGGCCCGGCCGCCGTCCTCACCAACGACCGGCTGCCGCGCGCGATCACCCCGGAGGGCGGGCTGAAGGGCGCTGCGGATTGGTCGCCCGTCGGGGTGGTGCTGCGCCACGGGGCGTCCGTGGGGGCGCGGGCGGTGTGCGTCGCGCCGGTGGAGGTCGGCCCGTGGGCCGAGGTCGCCGCCGGCGCCGTCCTCA
>NZ_BAABIL010000847.1:0-737 GCF_039542765.1 Kineococcus glutinatus | reverse complement strand
CCGCAGCGGCGGGGCGGGGCCGGCCCGGTGCAGGCGGTGGCCGAGCGGGTGCTCACCGCGCTGCGCGAGGTCGTCGCGCAGCGCCCCGCCGACCAGCGGGGCCTGCTGCCGGCCCTCGTCGTGGGGGACACCAGCGCGATGCCCGCGGCGCTGGAGGCCGACATGCGCGCCACCGGCCTGGCGCACCTGACGGCCGTCAGCGGCAGCAACACCACCCTCGTGTGCGGGGCGGCGCTGATGCTCGCGCGGGGGATCGGCCTGGGGCGGCGCACCCGGCTGCTGCTGGCCGGCGCCGTCCTGGCGGGTTTCGTCGTCCTCGCCCGCCCCGAGCCCAGCGTGCTGCGCGCCGCGGCGATGGGGGCCGTCGGACTGCTCGGGCTGCTCGGCGGGCGCCCCGGGCGCGGGTTGCCGCCGCTGCTGGCCGCGGTGGTGGCCCTGCTCGTCGTCGACCCGTGGCTCGGGCGGCAGTACGGCTTCGCGCTGTCGGTGCTCGCCACCGGCGGGCTGCTCGTCCTCGCGGCCCCGTGGGCGCGGTGGCTGCGGGCCCGCGGCGTGCCGGGGTGGCTGGCCGCCGCGGTGGCGGTCCCGGCGGCTGCGCAGGCGGTGTGCGGGCCGGTGGCGGCGATGCTGCAGCCGGGCGTCAACCTGCTCGCCGTCGCGGTCAACGTCGTCGTCGCCCCCGCCGTCGCGCCCGCCACCGTCCTGGGTCTGCTCGCGGCGCTCGCCTCACCGGCCTC
>NZ_BAABIL010000846.1:0-1355 GCF_039542765.1 Kineococcus glutinatus | reverse complement strand
CCGCGCGGGGCAGCACGAGGGCGAGCACGGCGATCCCGGCGAGCACCACGAGCGGCTCGACCGTCGCAGCGACCACCTGCAGCACGTAGATCCACGGCATGTCCTCGGGCACGGCGTCGATGCTAGGGCGGCACCCGGCCCGGCGGGAGGCACCTCGGGCGGCCGAGACCGGACCGTCACCCGGCGGCGGCCCGGCGGTGACGAGCGGGTCGGCGCCCCGCCGTCACCGCCGTCGCCTACCGTGCGGAGCGTGCACCCCGCTCCACCACCCCGGCGCTCGTCAACCACCGTGCGCTTCGTGCACGCCGCCGACGTCCACCTCGACTCCCCGCTGCGCGGGCTCTCCCGCCTCGGCGACGACGACCTGGCCGGCGCGCTGCGCGCCGCCACCCGGGGGGCGCTGCGCAACCTCGTCGCGCTCTGCGAGGCGCAGGGCGCCGACGCCCTCGTGCTGGCCGGCGACCTCTACGACGGCACCTGGCACGACTACGCCACGGGCCGCTTCTTCACCGAGCAGATGCGCCGCCTCGCCGACTCCGGCGTGCGCGTCTTCCTGGCGTCGGGCAACCACGACGCCGAGAGCCAGATCACCCGCTCCCTCACGCTGCCGCCCAACGTGCACGTCTTCGCGGTGGACTCCGCCGAGACCGTGCGCGCCGAGGACCTCGGCCTGGCGGTGCACGGCCAGGGCTACCGGACGAAGGCGGTCGCGGCCAACCTCGCCGCCGGATACCCCGCCCGCGAGCGGGACCTGGTCAACGTGGGCGTGCTGCACGCCGCCGTGGAGGGCAGCGAGGGCGAGCACGCCCGCTACGCCCCCTGCACGGTGGCCGACCTCGTGGCGCTGGGCTACGAGTACACCGCCCTGGGCCACATCCACGCCCGGCAGACGCTCAGCAGCGGCCCCCACACCGTCGCCTACTCCGGCAACCTGCAGGGCCGCCACCCCCGCGAGACCGGCCCCAAGGGCGCCTACGTCGTCGACGTCGAACCGGAGGGCGTCGCCCGGGCCGCGTTCCACCCCCTCGACGTGGCGCGCTGGGAGCACCTCGACGTCGACGTCAGCGGGGCGCGCGACTACCCGGAGGTGCTGACCCGCCTGCAGGGCGCCCTCACCGCCGCCCGCGCCGCCGCCGGCGACCTGCCCCTCGTGGTGCGGGCGCAGCTCACCGGCAGCACCCCGGTGGCCGCCGAGCTCGCCGACGCCGAACGGCTGCGGGAGGAGGCCGAGCAGGTCGCCGACGCCGCCGGTGTCACGTGCGAGCGCATCCGTGCCCGCACCCGCGCCCCGCAGGCGGCGCACCCCGTGGACGAGGAGCTGCTCGAGGCGCTGCGGCGGGCCGCGGCCGCGCAGG
>NZ_BAABIL010000845.1:0-1299 GCF_039542765.1 Kineococcus glutinatus | reverse complement strand
CGTGCTCGCCTGCCGCCTCGCGGCCGCCGGGGTGGACGTGCGTGTCCTCGACGCCGCCGCCGCGCCCGACCGCACCTCCCGCGCCCTCGGCGTCCAGCCGCGCGGGGCGGAGGTCCTCGACCGCACCGGCGCGCTCGGCGACCTCCCCGCCCGCGGCGTCCGGCTGGAGCGCGTCGTCGTCGACCTCGGCGGCCGCACCCCCGTCCGCCTGGAGCTCGCCCGCGCACAGCGGCACCTGCCCACCCCGGGGTTCATCGCCTCGCAGGCCGACGTGGAGGCCGCCCTCCGCGAGCGCCTGGCCGCCCTCGGCGTCGCGGTCCGGTGGGGCCACGCCGTCACCGCCGCCGCGCAGGACGGGGCGGGCGTCGACGTGGAGCTGTCCGGCGGCGACGGGTCCGCCGGCGGGGTGCGGTGCGGCTGGCTGGTCGGTTGCGACGGCGCCCACAGCGCCGTCCGCGGGCTGGCGGGCATCGCCTTCCCCGGCGTGCAGGTGGTCGAGCGCTTCCTGCTCGCCGACGTCCGCGCCGACCTGCCGCTGCCCCGCGACGCGGTGTCGGTGTGGCTGCGGCCCGAGGGGATGCTCGGCGCCTTCCCGCTGCGCGCCGCGGGCCCCGGCCTGTGGCGGCTCATGGCCCCCGCCGCGGCGGACCGCAGCGGTGGCCGGGACGCCGGCGACGCCGCCCCCGCCGAGCTCGCCGACCGGCTCACCGCCGTCGCCGGCATCCCGGCCGGTGCCGTCCGCTCCGCGGCGTGGACGTCCACCTTCCGCATCCACCGCCGCCTCGCCGACCGCTTCCGCGCCGGGCGGGTCCTGCTCGCGGGCGACGCCGCGCACGTCCACAGCCCGCTGGGCGGGCAGGGCATGAACACCGGCCTGGGCGACGCGGAGAACCTGGCGTGGAAGCTCGCCCTCGTCGCGGGCGGCCGCGCGCACGCGGACCTCCTCGACACCTACGAGGCCGAGCGCCGCCCCGTCGCCGCCGGCGTGCTGCGCGCCACCACCGGCCTGACGCGCACCGTCGTGGGCGGCACCCCCGCCGCGCGGCTGCTGCGCGACCACCTCCTCGTGCCCCTGCTGGGCACCGCCCCCGTGCAGCAGCTCGTCGCCCGGGAGTCCTCCCAGCTGACGACGACGTACCGGCGCGGCCCGCTGGGAGGCGGCCCGGGCAGGTGGGCGCCCCGCGACCCCCGCCCCGGCGACCGGGTGCCCGACGGGCCCTGCCGCCGCGAGGACGGCACCGGGACCCGGCTGCACGCCGAGCTGCGGGCGGGCTGGGCGCTGGTGCTGCCGGCGGGGGG
>NZ_BAABIL010000844.1:0-1181 GCF_039542765.1 Kineococcus glutinatus | reverse complement strand
CATCAAGCGGTTCACCGAGCACCTCAACCCCCGCGGGGCGCGCGTGGTGGCGCTGGAGAAACCCACCGAGGTCGAGGCCGGGCAGTGGTACTTCCAGCGCTACGTCGACCACCTGCCCAGCCGCGGCGAGATCGTGATGTTCGACCGGTCCTGGTACAACCGCGCCGGCGTGGAGCGGGTCATGGGGTTCTGCACCCCGGCGCAGTACGAGCGGTTCCTGCGCCAGGCGCCGGAGCTGGAGCGGATGCTCGTCGAGGACGGCGTCCACCTCGTGAAGTTCTGGTTCTCCGTCTCCCGCGGCGAGCAGCGCGCCCGCTTCCTGGCCCGCCGGACCGACCCGGTGCGGCAGTGGAAGCTGTCCCCGACGGACCTGGCGTCGCTGGACAAGTGGGAGGAGTACACCGCCGCCAAGGAGGCGATGTTCTTCCACACCGACACCCCCGAGGTGCCGTGGACGGTGGTGAAGAGCAACGACAAGAAGCGGGCCCGCCTGGAGGCCATGCGCCACGTCCTGAGCCTGTTCGACTACGCGAACAAGGACGCCGCGCTCGTCGGCGCGCCCGACCCGCTGATCGTCTGCCACAGCCCGACGATCTTCGAGGGCGGCCGGCGCCCCGACGCGCCGCCGCCACCCTGGAGGGGTTGACGTGCCGGACGCCGGACACCCGGGCGGCGCGCCGGACCGCGGCCGCTCCACGACGGCGGGCGTCCTGATGGGCGTGGGTCTGGCGGCGTTCGTCGACGAGGTCGTCTTCCACCAGCTGCTGCACTGGCACCACTTCTACGACCGCTCCACCCTCGCCGCCGGGCTCGTCTCCGACGGCCTGCTGCACGCCTTCGGCTGGATCGCCGTCGTCACGGGGCTGTTCCTGTTCGCCGACCTCCAGCGCCGCGCGGCCACCTCGGCGCGCCGCGTCGTGGCGGGCGTCCTGCTCGGCTGGGGCGGTTTCCAGCTCTTCGACGGGGTCGTGCACCACAAGCTGCTGCGGGTGCACCAGATCCGCTACGGGGTGGACGTGCTGCCCTACGACGTGGCGTGGCTGCTCGCGGGGGCGGCCGGGCTCGCGGTGGGTGCGGTGCTGCTGGCGCGCGCCGGGCGCCGGGCGCAGCCGTGACGGGAGCGCACCACGGGGCGCAGCACGCCGTGCACGGGGCGGGTGCCGCGCCGGGCCTGCTGCTGC
>NZ_BAABIL010000843.1:0-907 GCF_039542765.1 Kineococcus glutinatus | reverse complement strand
GGGTGGTCCTCGCCCACCGGCACCAGCGGCGTCTCCCGCGGGCGCGGCCCGTAGGCGCCGATCGAGGAGACGTAGACGGCGTGGCGCACCCCGGCGGTGCGGGCGGCCCGCAGCGCGCGCAGCGTGCCGTCCACGTTCGTGCGCCACAGCGCGGCCTCGTCGTGGGAGGGCTGGATCCCCCACGCCAGCGCCACGAGGGCGTCGGCGCCGCGGGCGGCCTCGGCCAGGCGCGGCTCCGATCCGGGGGAGGCGACGTCGGCGGTGACCCACCGCGCCCCCGTGGGGTCGTGCTCGGGCACGTGCCGCGCCACGGCCACCACCTCGGACACGTCGTCGTCCGCCGCCAGCCGGCGCAGCAGCGCCGATCCGACGTTCCCGCTGGCACCCACCACGACCACGCGCACGCTTCGCTCCTCCCGCCGTCGCCGTCCGGGCGCATGGGCTGCGCCACCCCCGGGTAGGGGGGTCCACGACGTCGCCGCCAGCCTCTCCCACCGTGATCCCGGCGGCGACCGCAAGCGGTGCCGGGCGGTCGCGGCACCGCCACCGCCGCTGCCCATGATCGGGTTGCGGGGGTCCCTGCCCCGTGGTGCCGTGGTCCCCGTCGAGAGGCGGCGTTCGGAACGAGGACGGGACGGCCGGGTGGCGAACGTGGACGGGCAGGCGACGTCGGAGACCGACGTGCGGCGGGAGGCGACGGCACGGCTGTTCGCCACCGTGCGGGGAGCTCGCACCGAGGCGGAGCGCGACCGTGCGCGCGAGGAGGTGATCCGCCTCAACATGCCCGTCGCGACGAGCATCGCGATGCGCTACCGGGGCCGCGGGGAGACGGTGGACGACCTCGTCCAGGTGGCCTCCCTCGGGCTGGTCAAGGCCGTGGACGGTTTCGACCCCGACCGGGGCCGGG
>NZ_BAABIL010000842.1:0-2082 GCF_039542765.1 Kineococcus glutinatus | reverse complement strand
GCTGGACCGGCGCCCGCGCCGTCCCCGGGCGCGCCGGTCCAGCGCCGCGGCAGCCGCGGGCCCAGCCGCGTCACCACCTCGTAGCTGATCGTCCCCGCGGCCTCGGCCCAGTCCTGCGCCGTCGGCTCGGCCGGGCGACCCGCGGCGGCACCGGGCCCGAACAGCACCGCCCGGTCCCCGGCCGCCACGGGCGGTGCGTCCGGGCCGAGGTCGACGACGAACTGGTCCATGCACACCCGCCCCGCGACCTGCAGCCGCCGCCCCGCCACCAGCACCGGCCCCGTGCCGGAGGCGTGCCGCGGGATGCCGTCGCCGTACCCCAGCGGCACCAGCGCCAGGGTGGTGTCCGCGGGCGTGGTGTACGTGCCGCCGTAGGAGACGGCGCTGCCGGCGGGCACCCGCTTCACCAGCGCCAGCCGCGCGCTCAACGTCATCGCCGGCACCAGGCCCAGGTCGGCGGGCGAGGCGAGGTCCGGCACCGGGGACAGGCCGTACAGCGCGATGCCGCAGCGCACCAGGTCGTGGTGCGCCGCCGGGTTCGTCACGGCGGCGGCGGAGTTGGCGATGTGCCGCAGCTCCGGCTCGACGCCGTACCGCGCGGCGGCGGCCAGCGCCTCGTCGAACGCCGCCAGCTGCGCCGCCACCGAGGGGTCGTCCGGCACGTCGCTGCTCGCGAAGTGCGACCAGACGCCCACGACCCGCACCGCGCCCTCGGCGGCGTGCTCGGCGGTGGCGCGCAGCACGTCGGGCCAGTCCTGCGGGGCGATCCCGTTGCGGGACAGCCCCGTGTCGGCCTTCAGGTGGATGCGGGCGGTGCACCCCGTGGCGCGGGCCGCGGCGACGACCTCCTCCAGCGCCCACGACGACGACACCGACAGGTCCACGCCGGCGCGCAGCGGCGCCCGCAGGTCGCTGCCCGGGGGGAACAACCACGCCAGCACCGGCGCGTCGATCCCCGCGGCGCGCAGCGCCAGGGCCTCCGGCAGCTGCGCCACCCCCAGCCACGTCGCGCCACCGGCCAGGGCGGCGCGGGCGCAGGGCAGCAGGCCGTGGCCGTAGGCGTCGGCCTTCACGACGGCCATCAGCTCCGCCGGTGCGCAGCGCGCCCGCAGCGCGGCGGCGTTGGCGCGCACGGCGGCGAGGTCGACCACCGCCTCCGCGAGGGGTTCCGTGCCGGACGCTGCGCCCACCCGACGACCCTACCCGCGCCCCCGGGCGGGCACCGGCTCCCAGCCCGGCAGGCTCGTGAGCGCGGCGGGAACGGCGTCGGCGACGTCCAGGGCCGCCAGCGGTCCCCCCGCACCGGCCAGCACCGCCGCCTCCCCGTGCAGCACCGCGGCGTGCGCGGCGACCTCCCCGGCGAGGGCGGGATCGGCGCGCACCTCCCCGGCGCGCGCGGCCAGCGCCGTGCCGAGGATCCCCGCCAGGACGTCGCCGGCCCCGGCGGTGCCCAGCCACGGCGGTGCGGCGGCGGCGGTGCGCACCACCCCGTCGCTGCCCACCACGACGGTGGTGGCGCCCTTGAGCAGCACCGTCGCGCCGGTGCGCTCGGCCGCCTCCACCGCGTACCGCAGCGGCTCGGCCTCGACCTCGGCCCGCGACACCTCCCGGCCGCGGGCGCCGAGCAGCCGCGCCAGCTCCCCGGCGTGCGGGGTGAGGACGCGGGTGCCGTCGGTGCGCGGCGGCAGGGCGGGCACCGCCCCGGCGTCGACGACCGCGGGTTCCCCCGAGGCCAGCGCGTCGCGCACCCGGCGGCCCTGCCCGGCGTCGTCGGGGTCCACACCGGGGCCTAGCACCCACGCCTGCACCCGGCCCGGGCCGGGCACCACCTCGGGGCGGCGGTGCCGGACGAGCTCGGTGGGGTGCTCCGGGCCCAGGTAGCGCACCATGCCCGCGCCCGCCCGCACCGCGCCCTCCACCGCCAGCACGGCGGCACCGGTGTAGCTCGCGCCGCCCGCCACGACGCCCACGACACCGCGGGAGTACTTGTCGTCGGTGGCGGCCGGCCGCGGCCAGGCGCGGGCCACGTCGGCGGGCTCGGCCCGCCACAGCGCGGGGGTGGGCAGGTGCGGGCCGGTGCCG
>NZ_BAABIL010000841.1:0-1097 GCF_039542765.1 Kineococcus glutinatus | reverse complement strand
GTGCGCCACGGCGGCACCGCGGTCGCCGCCGACGTGGTGGTGCTGGCCGCCGGGGCCGCCAGCGGCCGGGTGCCGGGGGTGCCCGCGGCCGCGCTGCCGCCGGTGCGCCCGGTGAAGGGGCAGATCCTGCGGCTGCGGGTGCCTGCGCCGCTGCGCCCGCTGATCTCGCGCACGGTGCGCGGCACGGTGTGCGGCAACCCCGTCTACCTCGTGCCGCGCGCGGACGGCGAGCTCGTCCTCGGCGCGACGTCGGAGGAGCTGGGGTTCGACGAGACGGTCACCGCCGGCGGCGTGCACGCGCTGCTGCGCGACGCGCAGGCGCTGGTGCCCGCCGTCGGGGAGGCCGAGCTCGTGGAGACCGCGGCGCGCTGCCGGCCCGGCTCGCCCGACAACGCCCCGATCGTGGGGGCGGGCGCGCTGCCCGGGCTGGTGCTGGCCACCGGTCACCACCGCAACGGGATGCTGCTGGCCGGTGTGACCGGCGAGGGGATCGCGGACCTGCTCACCGCGGGTGAGCTGCCCGGGCACCTGCGGCCCTTCGCGCCGGGGCGCTTCGCCGCGCGCGAGCCGGCACCCGTGCCGTGAGACCGACCCCGCCAGGAGCGAGCGGCCCCGTCGCGGGGACGCAGGAGTGAGAGGAGAACCCGCCGTGCAGGACGTCACGACCGGGGCCGCGGGGCCCGCGGGCGCACGGGCCGCGGCCGCCGTGCGGTTCACGCTCAACGGGGAGGTGAGCACCGCCCCCGCCGGCACGAGCGTCGCGGGTGTCGTCGCCGGCCTGCTGGGCACCGCCGCCCGCGAGGGGATCGCGGTGGCCGCCAACGACGAGGTCGTCCCGCGCAGCCGCTGGGCGCAGCACCCGGTGGCCGACGGCGACCGCCTCGAGGTCCTCGACGCGGTGGCGGGGGGCTGAGCGTGAGCACCACCACGACCGGGCCCGCGACCACCACCACCGGTGTCCGCCCCGCGGCCGGCGACGCCGACCCGCTGGTCATCGCCGGGCGGCGGTTCGGTTCCCGCCTCATCACCGGCGCCGGCGGCGCGTCGAACCTCGACGTGCTGGCCGACGCCCTGCGCGAGTCGGGCACCGAGCTGAC
>NZ_BAABIL010000840.1:0-556 GCF_039542765.1 Kineococcus glutinatus | reverse complement strand
CCCGGTCGTCGGCGCACCGGGCCGGGCCCGGGCGCAGGTCCTCGACCGCGTGGCGCAGCAGCGAGGCCGGGTCGGCGGCGGCGAGGACCTGCGACACCGGGTCCGGCCAGCCCCGCAGCAGGTCGCGCAGCGGTGCGAGGGACGGGGGCCCGGCGCCGTCGGCCGCGGCGAGGGCGTCGGACACCGCGACGTAGAAGTTCGTGCGCCTCCCGGGCAGCGGGGTGGCGCCGAACACCACCCCCGCACCCCACACCTCGCCGTGCCGGTCGACCTCGCAGGCGGCCGAGCCGCGCCAGGCGGTGAACCCCGCCCGCCGCACCCGCGCGGCCGGGCCGAACCGCTGCGCCCGCACCGCGCTGCGCACCCCGTCGGCGCCGACGACGACGTCGTGCCCGGTGAGCAGCCCGGCGACGTACACCTCCGGCACCCCGGTGCGGATGCCGTCGGGCGAGCCGTCCTCCCGGAGGGCGTCGACGAGCACGTCGACGAGCGCGGCGCGGGGCACCAGCACGACGGGGCGGCCGGTGGAGCGCTCGATCCGCGCCACCGGCAGCAG
>NZ_BAABIL010000839.1:0-517 GCF_039542765.1 Kineococcus glutinatus | reverse complement strand
CCCCCGCCCTGGCCCGCCGGCTGGCCCGCCGGCTCGGCGAGGCCGCCGGCTGCCCGGTGACGGTGGGCGCCGCCGGGCCGGGCAGCGGCCCGGCGGGCGTGGCCGGTCTGCACCGCGACGCGCTGCGCTGCTGCGAGGCGCTGCTGGCGCTGGAGCGCACCGGGGAGGGTGCCGGCGCCGACGACCTCGGCGTCTACGGGCTGCTGCTGCACGAGGCGGGTCGCGAGGACCTCGCCCGCTTCGTGCAGCGGGTCGTCGGGCCGGTGCTGGCGCACGACGCCGAGCGGGGCAGCGACCTGGCCCGCACGCTGCTGGCCTACTACGACGCCGGGGGCAACCTGGCCCGCACCGCCGGCGCCCTGTACGTGCACGTCAACACCCTGTACCAGCGGCTGGAGCGGATCGGGTCGCTGCTCGGGGACGGCTGGCGCTGCGGGGACCGGGCGCTGCAGGTGCACCTGGCCCTGCGGGTGCACGCCGTCCTGGGCGCGGGGACCTGAGGGCGGGCGCGGCAGGG
>NZ_BAABIL010000838.1:0-2077 GCF_039542765.1 Kineococcus glutinatus | reverse complement strand
GAGGGTGATGCGGAGGCGGTGCGCGCGCTGGCGGAGCTGGAGCTGCCGGCGCTGGGGCTGCGCTGGCCGTCGGCCGCCCACCGGGGCGGCACGGGCCCCGGCGGGAGCCGCGAGCGGGACTAGGCTCGCGGCCCATGGGCACCAGGGACGTCGTCGTCGTCGGCGCGAGCGCGGGCGGCGTCGAGGCGCTGCGCACCCTGGTGGCCGGGCTGCCCGCCGACTTCCCGGCGACGGTGCTCGTGGTGCTGCACGTGCCCGCGACCGGTTCGGGGGCGCTGGCGGCCATCCTCGACCGCGCCGGGCCGCTGCCGGCCCGCCAGGCGGCCTCCGGGGAGCACCTGCCGCGGGGGACGGTGCTGGTGGCGCGCCCGGACCACCACCTGCTCGTGCTCGACGAGCAGGTGGTGGTCTCGGCCGGGCCGCGGGAGAACGGCCACCGCCCCGCGGTGGACGCGCTGTTCCGCTCCGCCGCCCGCTCCCTCGGCCCGCGCGTCGTCGGGGTGGTCCTGTCCGGGATGCTGGACGACGGCTCGGCCGGCCTCGTGGCGGTGCGCTCGCGCGGCGGCGTCGGGGTGGTGCAGGACCCGGCCGACGCGATGTACGCCGGCATGCCCCGCAACGCGATCGAGGCCGCCGCACCCGAGCACGTGGTGCCGGTGGCGGACATCCCCGCCCTGCTGACCCGCCTCGTGGGCGAGCCGGTCCTGGACGCCCCTCCGCCGAGCGCGCTCCTGGAGGAGGAGACGGCCGTGGCCCGCTTCGACATCGAGCAGATCGACGGCGACGACCACCCGGGCGAGCCCGCGGGCTACTCCTGCCCGGACTGCGCCGGCGCGCTGTGGCGCATCGAGGAGAGCGGCTTCCTGCGCTTCCGCTGCCGGGTGGGGCACGCCTGGTCCACCGAGAGCCTGCTGGCCCAGCAGGCCGAGACCATGGACAGCGCGCTGTGGATGGCGCTGCGCAGCCTGGAGGAGCGGGCGGCGCTGACGCGCGAGCTGGGCCGGCGGGCGGAGTCCGCGGGCCGGTCCATCAGCGCCGCCCGCTTCGCCGAGCGCGCCGCGGAGGAGCACCGGGCCGCCGTGCTCATCCGCGAGCTGCTCACCGACCGCAGCGCGCGCACCGGCAACGGCGAGCGCGTCGGGGACGGTGAGCCCGTCGGGGACGCCTGGAGCGGGTCGTGAACCCCGAGGAGGAGCTGGACGACGCCTTCGAGGCCATCCTCGAGCACGTCAAGACCGCCCGGGGCTACGACTTCACCGGCTACAAGCGGGCCAGCCTCCAGCGGCGGGTGCGCCGTCGGATGGCCGACGTGGGCGCGGAGACGTTCGAGGGGTACCGCGACCTGCTCGAGGCCGACGCCGACGAGTTCACGGCGCTGTTCAACACCGTCCTCATCAACGTCACCTCCTTCTTCCGCGACCCCGAGGCGTGGCAGCGGTTGCGCGAGGACCTGCTGCCCGAGCTGCTGCGGCGGCGGGCCGGCGGGCCGCTGCGGGTCTGGAGCGCCGGCTGCGCCTCGGGGCAGGAGGCGTACAGCGTCGCCATCTGCCTCGCGGAGCTGCTGGGGGTGGAGGAGTTCCGCCGGCGGGTGAAGATCTACGCCACCGACGTCGACGAGGAGGCGCTGGCCCACGCCCGCAGCGCCAGCTACGCCGAGCGGGAGGTGCACAGCCTGCCGGCCGACCTGCTGGCGCGGTACTTCGAGCCGGGCCCCGGGCGCTGGACGTTCCGGCCGGACCTGCGCCGCTCGGTCATCTTCGGCCGGGCCGACCTGGTGCAGGACGCCCCGATCTCCCACCTCGACCTGCTGCTGTGCCGCAACACGCTCATGTACCTCACGGCCGAGACGCAGGCCCGCATCGCGGAGCGCTTCCACTACTCCCTCGCGCCCGAGGGCCTGCTGTTCCTGGGCAAGGCGGAGATGCTGCTCAGCCAGGGCGCGCTGTTCACCCCGCTGGACCTGAAGAACCGGATCTTCCGCCGGGTCGCCACGACCCGCCCCTCGCCGCGGTTCACGACGGCCGCGGCCGCGCCCGCGCCCCCCGCCGTCGCGAACGACCCGGCGGGGGCGCTGCGC
>NZ_BAABIL010000837.1:0-2496 GCF_039542765.1 Kineococcus glutinatus | reverse complement strand
GCGCGGCGCTGCTGGGGGCGGTGGCCCGGCTGCGCGGTGCGGACGACCCGACGGACCGGCGGGTGGCGGCGGTGACCGCGCGGGCGGTGGCCGCGCTGGGCCACGAGGGCTTCGAGGCGGCGCACCGGCGCGGGCGGGAGCTGCCCCGGGAGGAGGCGGTGGCGCTGGTGGACCCCGAGCGGTTCGTGCGGCAGCGGCCCGCGGGGTGAGCGCGGCGGTGCCGTCGCGGTCGGGAGGTGCGGGTCGGGAGGTGCGGGTCAGGAGGTGCGCAGGGCGAAGCGGCGCGGGCCGATCCGCAGCGCCACCGGCCGCACGTGCCGGTGCCGGGGGCGGTAGCCGGTGCCGGCGCCCACGAGCGCCGGCAGGGCGAGGACGAACGCCGTGACCACCGCGAGGACGGCGAGCGCGGAGGCGGCGGCACCGGGGGCGGGGCGGGAGCCGGTGCGCTCCACGAGGTGTCTGGCCACGGCGGCAGCATGCCAGCGCCGGGCGGCGGCACCTCGCACCCCGCCGCCCGGCGTGGCGCGACCGGCCGGGTCAGGCGCGGCGCCGGTAGGCGCGCACCGCCAGCGGCGCGAACACGGCCACCAGCCCCACCATCCACGCCACGGTCCACGTCAGCGGGCCGGCCACGGGACCGCCGAGCAGCAGCCCCCGCACGACGTCCACCAGGTGCGTCACGGGGTTCACCCGCACGAACGCCTCCAGCCACCCCGGCATGCTGTCGGCCGGGACGAACACGTTGCTGCCGAACGTCAGCGGCATGACCAGCATGAACATCACCCCCTGCACCGCACCGGGGCTGCGGGCGAGCATCCCGACGAGCACGGAGATCCAGCAGAACGACAACCCGAACGCCACGGACACCCCCAGGGCCGCGACGACGTCCAGCGCCCCGGTCTGCACGCGGAACCCGAGCACCGAGCCGGCGACCACGAGCACGGTGAACACGAGCAGGTAGCGCACGACGTCGGCGAGCACCGCGCCCACCAGCGGCGCCGAGCGGGCGATGGGCAGGGACCGGAACCGGTCGAACACGCCGTTCTCGATGTCGGCGTTGAGGTTCTGCCCGAGGGCGAAGCCCCCCAGTGCCAGCGACTGGGCGATCACCCCGGGCACGAGCGCCTGCAGGTACTCGTGGCGGTCGCCGCCGGAGATCGCGCCGCCGAACACGTAGGTGAACAGCAGCAGGAAGACGACCGGCTGGACCGTCACGTCGAGGAGCGCCTCGGGGGTGCGGGCGGTCTTGACGAGGCTGCGCCCGGCCAGGGCCAGGACGTGGCGCAGGCCGCGCAGCGGCCCGGGTGCGTCGGCCGCCTCGCGCCGCGGCACGGCGCGCTGCGCGGTCCGCGCTGCGCGGGAACGGGTCTCGGTGCTCACGCGGCGACCTCCTCGGGGTTCGGGGGGTTCTCGGGGTTCCGGGGGTTCTCGGGGTTCGCCGCGCGGGCGCCACCGGTGAGGGCGGTGAACACCTCGTCGAGCGTGGGCAGGTGCAGGGACAGCTCGTGCACCGCCAGGCCGCGCCCGGCGAACCGCGCCACCGCCGCGGTGAGCGCGCCGTCGTCGGTCACGGGGACGGCGGCGGTGCCGCGGGGCAGCCGGGCGGCGCGCTCGCCGGTGACCTCGCCCAGCACCTCGCACACGTCGTCGAGGTCGGCGGGGTCGTCCGGGCGCACGGTCAGGGTGCGCCCGCCGACGCGGCGCTTGAGGCCCTCGGGGGTGTCGTGGGCGATGACGCGCCCGGAGTCGATGACGCTGATCTCGTCGGCGAGCTGGTCGGCCTCCTCCAGGTACTGCGTGGTGAGCAGCACCGTGGAACCGTCGGCGACGAGCCGGCGCACCACGTCCCACATGTCCTCGCGCTTGGCGGGGTCCAGGCCGGTGGTGGGTTCGTCGAGGACGACGACGGCGGGGCGCCCGACGAGGCTGGCGGCCAGGTCGAGGCGGCGGCGCATCCCGCCGGAGTAGGTGCCGGCGCGGCGGCCCGCGGCGTCGGTGAGGCCGAAGTCCTCCAGCAGCTCGGTGGCGCGGCGCCTGGCCGCGGGGCCGTCCAGGTCGAGCAGCCGGCCGATGAGGACGAGGTTCTGCAGGCCGGTGAGGTCCTCGTCGACGGCGGCGTACTGGCCGGTGAGGCCGACGAGGCGGCGCACGGCCGCGGGCTCGCGGACCACGTCGTGCCCGGCGACGCGGGCGGTGCCGGAATCGGGGCGCAGCAGCGTCGCCAGCACCTTCACGGCGGTGGTCTTGCCGGCGCCGTTGGGGCCCAGGACGCCGAGGACGGTGCCCTGGCGGGCCAGCAGGTCGACCCCGTCGAGGGCCTGGGTGGTGCCGAAGCGCTTGCGCAGCCCCTCGGCCTCGATCGCGTGGGTCACGGTGGTCCTCCCCGCTCGGTGGTGGTCTGCCCCCACCGTGGACGGGCGCGCTGCCGCGGGGCTGGCGCCCGGCGGGCGCACGCGGGGCGCGCTGGCACGGCGCTGCCGCGCCGCTGGCACGGCG
>NZ_BAABIL010000836.1:0-618 GCF_039542765.1 Kineococcus glutinatus | reverse complement strand
CTGCGCGCCGCGGGGCGCACCGGTGAGGCCGAGGCCGAGGCCGCCCGCGGCGCGGAGGTGGCGCGGGCGCTGCGGGCGGCACCCCTGCTGCGGGAGCTGCGCGCCCCGGGCACCCGCCCCGCGGGCGAGGCCCTCACCCCTCGGGAGGGGGAGGTGCTGGAGCTGGTCGCGCTGGGCCGCAGCAACCGCGAGGTCGCGCAGGCCCTCTCGATCAGCGCCAAGACGGTGAGCGTCCACGTGTCGAACATCCTCGCCAAGCTCGGTGCGGCCGGGCGCACGGAGGCCGTCGCGGTGGCCCGCCGCCGCGGCCTGCTCGACGGCTGAGCCCCGCGGCGTCCACCTGCGGGCGGACCCCGAGGGGGGTGGATCGGCCCACGGCGGGACCAGGAAGTTCACACCTGGGGCGGCTGCCGCGGCACAGCTCCCGGGCGCACCCTCGAGGTGCGGGCGCACCGCCCGCCGCGGGAGGAGGGGATCGTCGTGGGAACGGTGGTCGTGGTGGTGGGCGTGGTGGTCGGGGTCGGTGCCGGGGTGCTGCTCGTGGCCGTCGCGGCCGCCGCCCGCTGGGTCGCGGGCGCGGGGCGGGCGGCGGGGGAGGACCTCGTGGCCCCCGAGGGC
>NZ_BAABIL010000835.1:0-2363 GCF_039542765.1 Kineococcus glutinatus | reverse complement strand
GCCGCGCCGTGACGATCACCGAGATCGCGCGCGCGGCGGGGGTGTCCGTGCCGACGGTCTCGCGCGTCGTCAACGGCCGCGGCGACGTCTCCTCCGCCACCCGCGACCGCGTCGAGGCGCTGCTGCGCGAGCACGGCTACCGCCCCCCGCCCCGCGCCCGCCGCGCCGCGCGCGTGGGCCTGCTGGACCTCGTCTTCAACGACCTCGACTCCCCCTGGGCGGTGGAGATCCTGCGGGGGGTCGAGGACGTCGCCCACGCCGCCGGGGCCGGCACCGTCGTCTCCGCCGTCCACCGCCGCGACGCCTCCGCGCGCGAGTGGCTGGCGAACCTGCGCTCGCGGGCCAGCGACGGCGTCATCCTCGTCACCTCCGACCTCGCCCCGCCGCTGCGCCACGAGCTGCGCGAGGTCGCCGTGCCCGTCGTCGTCGTCGACCCCGCCGGTGTGCCGCCGTTCGACGTGCCCACCGTGGGGGCGACGAACTGGGCCGGCGGCCTGGCGGCCACCGAGCACCTCGTCGCCCTCGGGCACCGCCGCATCGCCCACGTCGCGGGGCCCCCGGGGTTGCTGTGCAGCCGGGCGCGCCTGGACGGCTACCGCGCCGGCCTGGAGTCCGCCGGGCTGCAGCTGGACCCGGCGCTGGTGCGGGAGGGCACCTTCTACCAGGAGTCGGGGTTCCGGGCCGGCGAGGAGCTGCTGCGGCTGGCCGAGCCCCCGACGGCGGTGTTCGCCGCCAGCGACCAGATGGCCCTCGGCGTCTACGAGGCGGTGCGCCGCGCCGGGTTGCGGGTCCCCGACGACGTCGGCGTCGTGGGGTTCGACGACCTGGCGCTGGCCGCGTGGGCGTCACCGCCGCTGACCACGGTGCGCCAGCCGCTGGCGGAGATGGGGGCCCTGGCCGCCCGCACCGTCCTCGCCCTGGCCGGCGGTGAGGAGGCCGACAACCCGCGCGTGGAGCTGGCGACCTCCCTGGTGGTGCGCGACAGCACCGCCGCACCGCGGGGCTGAACCCGGCGCGGGACGGGCGTCACCTCACCCCTCGGCGTCGTCGCCCTCGTCCTCCACGGGGTCGGCGGCCAGGCCCGCGGCGCCCGCCTCGGCGTCCGCCGCCGTGAGTGGCTCGCCGTCGCCCGGGGTGACGCGCTCGACCGCCGCGGCGGCGGGGGCCTGGGAGAAGTCCGGCACGGAGCTCATGCCGCCAGCGTCGCAGCGTCCCCGGCCGGTCGCCACGCGCGCGGCGCGGGGCTCAGCGCCGCCGGCGCCGGCGGCCGGTCCAGGTGAGGGGACCGGGCAGGTCCACGCGCTGGGTGCGGCTCCTGCTGTTCCACGACCACCGCCCCACCCGCAGCGTCCAGCTGACGCCGCGGGTGGACAGGTGGGCGCGCAGCGGGCCGAGCCGCAGGGTGCGGTCCAGGTGCAGGGGCACGGGATCTCCTCGTCGTGGGCGCCGGCGGACGCCGGGACCGCGTCAACGAACCGGGCACCGGTCCGCGTTCCGGCAGCGGCACCCCTGACGAAGGTCAGGGGTGCCGCACAGCTTCCGGCAGGGGTGTCGCACAGCACCGGCCGACCACCATCGAGGTGTGGACCTCGTCACCGACCTCCTCGCTCCCCTCGCCGGGCTGCCGTTCCCGCTGGTGCTGGCGGTGGCCGGCGCCCTCGTCCTCGCCGAGTGCACCCTCGGTCTCGGGTTCCTCGTCCCCGGCGAGGCCGCGCTGCTCGTCGCCGCCACGACGGCCACCAGCGTCCCGCGCGCGGCGCTGCTGTGGGCGGTGGTGACCGCGTGCGCCGTCGTCGGGGACGCCGTCGGCTATGCGGTCGGGCGCCGGTGCGGACCCCGGCTGGCGCGCAGCCGCGTGGTGGCCCGCGCCGGGGCGGGCGGCTGGGAGCGGGCCACCGGGCTGCTGCGGCGCCGCGGCGCGTGGGCGGTGGTGGGGGCGCGGTTCCTGCCCGTGGTGCGCACCCTGACGCCGGCGGCCGCGGGGGCGTCGGGGTTGCCGGTGCGCCGCTTCGCGCTGGCCTCGCTCACGGGTGCGGCGGCCTGGTCCGCCGTCCACGTCGCGCTGGGGTCCGGCGCGGTGGGGGCCGCCGAGCAGATCCAGGCCGCCCTCGGCACCGCCGGGCTGGTCGGCGTGGCGCTGCTGGTGGCGGCCGCGGTGGTCGCGGTGCTCGTCGTCCGGGCCCGCGTCCGCCAGGCCGGCGTCACCCCGGCCGGCGTCACCCGGGACCGTGCGGACGTGCTGCGCAGCGAGCCGTGCCCGGAGGGTGCGGCGCGAACTAGCGTGGGTTCCCGTGAGCACGACGGCGCCGGGGTCCGCTGAGACCGCCGCAGCCACCGGCCCGCGCGCGCGGCGCCGGTGGCCC
>NZ_BAABIL010000834.1:0-1456 GCF_039542765.1 Kineococcus glutinatus | reverse complement strand
GCCCGCGGGCGCCGCTCACGCGGGCACCACCGCGCCCGCGCCGGTGCGGCCGGTGCCGCCGGGGGTGGTGCGGCCGGGGGTGGTGGTGCTCTCCGTGGCGACGTCCTCGGCGGGGCCCTTGATCAGCGCCGCCGCCCGCCGCGGGTCGGTCTCGCCGGCGCCGTACGAGGGGCAGAGCGCGGCCACCGGGCAGGCCCCGCAGGCCGGGCGCCGGGCGTGGCAGGTGCGCCGGCCGTGGAAGATCATGCGGTGCGACAGGATGGTGTGGTCGCGCCGCGGGAAGAGCGCGGCGAGGTCCTGCTCGACCTTGACGGGGTCCTCGTGCGCGGTGAAGCCGAACCGGCGCGACAGCCGCCCGACGTGGGTGTCGACGGTGAGGCCGGGGATGCCGAAGGCGTCGCCGAGGACGACGTTGGCCGTCTTGCGGCCGACGCCGGGCAGCGTCACCAGGTCCGCCTGGCGCGGTGGCACCTCACCCCCGAAGGAGTCGACCAGCCGCGCGGACAGCTTGAGCAGGGAGTCGGCCTTGGCGCGGAAGAAGCCCGTGGGCGTGACCAGGGCCTCCAGCTCCGCGCGGTCGGCCGCCGCCATCGCCGCCGGGTCGGGGTAGCGCGCGAAGAGGGCAGGCGTCACCTGGTTGACCCGCTTGTCGGTGCACTGGGCGGACAGGACCGTGGCGACGAGGAGCTGGAAGGGGCCGGTGAAGTCCAGCTCGCAGTGCGCGTCGGGGTAGCGCTGCGCCAGGAGGCGGTGGATGCGGCGGGCGCGCCGCACCCGCGCCAGCGGCGTCTCGGCGCCTCCCGCCCCGCTGGCTCGCGGAGCGCGGGGCGGGACGGGAGCGGCGGCCACGGCCCGAGGGTACGTCGCGCCCCCGACTCCCGCCCCGGTAGCTGCCGCCCGCTCGGGTGAGAACGCCCGGTGCCGGGTCAAGCGGGGGATCGGCGGCGACGATGCGCCTGGCATGAGCGAAGGACCGGTGTGGTGAGCGGAGCGGGAGCACCCGACGCGGTGGGGGGTGCCGTGCTGGCGGTGACCCCGGGGGCGGGCGCCGGGGTCGTCGGTGCGCGGCAGCGGCAGGAGCTCGCGCAGCTGCCCCTGGTGCAGCTGCGCGAGCGCCGCCGGGTGCTGCGCACCGAGATCGACACCGTCGCGCACTGGCAGCGGCTGGTGCGGGCGCGCCGCGACATCGTCGCGGCACAGGTCGTGGGGGTGCGCGAGCTCAGCATCCCGCTGGAGGCGGCCAGCGACGGCGGCCCGCTCGACGTGCACGCCGCCGCCGACCTCGCCGCCCACGGCCTCACCGAGCCCGCCTCGGGGCTGCGTGAGCTGCTGGCCGGCGGGCCGGCCCCCGCGGCCCTGGGCGTCGTCCTGGAGCGCCTGGCGGCGGCCCAGGACCGGCTGTCCGGCTACGAGGGCGCCCTGCGCGCCGAGCTGGCGGCGGCCACCGACGTCCTCG
>NZ_BAABIL010000833.1:0-3764 GCF_039542765.1 Kineococcus glutinatus | reverse complement strand
TCCGCCCACTCCAGCGGGACCAGCCAGCAGGCGGGCACGTGCGCCCCGCGCAGCAGGTCGGCGAGCTCGGGGGGCATGCCCTCGGGCAGCTCCTGGCGGGCGCGGCGCCGGGTGAGCCGGCCCTCGCGCGGTGGGGGCGAGCCGGTGAGGGCGAACCAGGCGACGGCGGCCAGGCCGTACACGTCGGAGGCCGCGGTCACCTCGCCGCCGTCCTCCAGCGCCGGGTCCGAGAAGCCGCTCGTGACGTGCAACCAGCCCCCGACGTCCCCCAGCGCCCGCGCCACGCCGAGGTCGGCCAGCAGCGGGGTGCCGTCGGCGGCGAGCAGCACGTTGCCCGGTGACACGTCGGCGTGGACCGCGCCGGCCGCGTGCAGGTCCTCCAGCGCCGAGCCGACGGCGGTGAGGATGCTGACGACCTCCCCCACGGCGAGGCGGCGGCGCCGGCGCACGAGCGCGGCGAGGCTGCCGCCGGCGGCCAGGTCCAGCACGAGCACCGGTTCACCCGTGGCCGTGGTGCTGATGTCGCGCACGGCGACGACGTGGGGGTGGCGCACCCGGCGCAGCAGCGCCAGCTCCCGCAGCAGGGCCGCGGAGCGCTCACCCGCGCCGTCGTCCGCCGGGCCCTCCTCCGCGGCGCCGGCCGCCTCCGCCGGGGGCGACCCGGCCAGGCGGTCGAGGACCTTGAGCGCCCGCGGCTGCCCGTCGGGGCCGACGGCCTCCCACACGGTCGCGGTGCCACCGGCGCCCAGCAGCCGCCCCACGGCGTAACCGTCGACCACGGGCGGGCGCGGCGGCTGCGGAGCCCGCGCACGGCGCCCCGCCACCCGTGCCCCGCGCACCGCTCCACCGCTGTCCGACACCGCTGCCCCTGCCCGCACGGGAGGAGCCAAGCGCATCCCGGAGCGGCCCCGCGCCGGTCGTCCACAGCGTCGATAGGCTCCGCCGGTGACCATCGCACCCCTCGTGCCGCAGCTGCCCTCCTCCGCCGACGTCGCGGTCATCGGCGCGGGTCTCGCCGGGCTCGCCTGCGCGCGGCACCTCACGGCCGCCGGCCTGCACGTCGTCGTCGTGGAGGCGCAGGACCGCGTCGGGGGCCGCGTCCGCAGCGAGGAGGTGGACGGCTTCCGCGTCGACCGCGGTTTCCAGGTCCTCAACCCCGGCTACCCGGAGGTGCGGGAGCTGCTGGACCTGAAGGCGCTGCGGCTGCAGCACTTCGACGCGGGCATCGCGGTGCAGCGCGGGGGCGCGGTCGCGGCGCTGCGGGACCCGCGCCGCCACCCCGCGGCGCTGCTGCAGGCGCTGCGCTTCCCGCTGGGCACGGCGGCCGAGAAGGCGGCCGCCGTGCGCTGGGTGCTGGGCACGGCCTCGGCCGGTGCCCTGAAGCAGCGCGACCGTAGCTGGCGGGAGGAGCTCGACGCCGCCGGCGTGCGCGGCGAGCTGCGCAGCAGCCTCATCGAGCCGTTCCTGGCCGGTGTGCTGGGCGAGGACGACGGGTCCACGTCGGCGCGCTTCGTCGACCTGATCGTGCGCAGCTTCCTGCGCGGGACGCCCGGCCTGCCCGCCGCGGGGATGGGCGCGGTGCCCGAGCAGCTGGCGGCGTCGCTGCCGGCGGGCACCGTCGTGACCGGCGTGAGCGCCGAGCACCAGTTCATCGGCCCCCGCGAGCACGTCGTGCAGACCGCCGGCGGCGGGGTGGGCGTCCGGGCGACGGTGGTGGCCACGGACCCGGTGAGCGCGGCGCACCTGGTCGGCCTCGAGGCGCCGGCGGTGCACCCGCTGACGACGTTCTGGTTCGCGGCGCCGGACTCCCCCGCCCCCGCCTCGCGGGCCAGGCTCATCCACGTCGACGGAGACCGCACCGGCCCGGTGGTCACCACGAGCGTCGTCAGCGAGGTGGCGCCCGGCTACGTGCTGCGCCGCGGGGACCACCGCGCGCTGGTGAGCGCCCTGGTGCTCGGCGAGCGCGGCGGCGCCGAGTCGCAGGAGCAGGCCCGCCGGCACCTGTCGCGCATCTACGGCGTCGACACCCGCGGCTGGGAGCTGCTCACCGCGCACGTCGTGCCGGCGGCGCTGCCGGCGCTGCCGCCGCCGTTCGCGGGCCCGCGCCCGGTGGCGCTCGGGGAGCGGATCTACGTCTGCGGCGACCACCGCGACAACGCCTCCCAGCAGGGCGCGCTCGTCTCCGGCCGGCGGGCGGCGGTGGCGGTGCTGCGCGCTCTGGGTGCGCTGCCGGCCCGTGCCCGCTGAGGAACCCACGCTCGTCGCGACGTCCGGCGGCTGGCGGCAGGGGCAGCGCGGCTGGCTGGACGTCGCCCCGCTGGTGCAGCACGCCGTGGAGCTGTCGGGCGCGGCGGGGCGGCCGCGGCTGTGCTACGTCGGCACGGCGGCCGGTGACCAGCGCTGGTTCGCCGCGGAGGTCGTCGACGCGGGCCGGCGCGCCGGGCTGGACGTCTCGGTGTTGAACCTGTTCCCCATGCCGTCGGTGCCCGACGTGGCCGAGCACCTGCTGGCGCAGGACGCGGTGTGGGTGGGTGGTGGATCGGTGGTGAACCTGCTGGCGGTGTGGCGGGCGCACGGGGTGGACGCCGCGATGCGCCGGGCGTGGCAGGCGGGGGTGGTGCTGGGCGGGGTGAGCGCGGGCTCGATCTGCTGGTTCGCGGGCGGCACGACGGACTCCTGGGGGCCGGACCTGCGGCCGGTGACGGACGCGCTGGGCTTCCTGCCGTACGGCAACGGCGTGCACCACGACTCCGAGCCGGGCCGGCGGCCGCTGGCGCGCTCGCTGGTCGCCGCCGGGGTGCTGCCGGAGACGCACTGCACGGACGACGGGGTGGGCCTGGTCTACCGGGGCACGGCGCTGGTGGAGGCGGTGGCCGAGGTCCGCGGTGCGGGTGCGTGGCTGCTGCGCCGCACCGGCACGGGCGTGGCGGAGGAGCGGCTGGCGCCGCGGCTGCTGCCGGGGGCGCGCTGAGCCGGCCCGCGAGCCCGGACCGGCCCTGACCGGCCCGGCGCCGGGCGTACCGTGTGCCGGTGAGCACGAGCACCGACCGCCCCGTGCGGGTACCGGGGATGCAGGTGCGCCGGGTCCGGCTGGGGCGGGACCGGGTGCCGTACGCGGAGGGCTGGGAGCTGCAGCGGCGGGTCCACGCGCAGCGGGTGGCCGGCGAGGGCGAGGACGTCCTGCTGCTGCTGGAGCACGAGCCGGTGTACACGGCGGGGCGCCGGACGAACTCCTGGGAGCGTCCCGCCGACGGCACGCCCGTGGTGGACGTGGATCGCGGTGGGCGCATCACGTGGCACGGGCCGGGGCAGCTCGTGGGGTACCCGGTGGTGGCGCTGGCGGAGCCGCTGGACGTGGTGCGCTACGTGCGGCGGGTGGAGCAGCTGCTCCTCGACGTCTGCGCCGAGCTGGGCCTGGCCGCGATCCGCGTCCCGGACCGCACCGGGGTGTGGCTGCCCGCCGACGCGACGCGCCCGGAGCGCAAGGTGGCCGCGATCGGCATCCGGGTGGCGCGCGGGGTGACGATGCACGGTTTCGCGCTGAACTGCGACACGGACCTGGTGGGGTTCTCCGGGATCGTGCCGTGCGGCATCACCGATGCGGGCGTGACGTCGCTGTCGGCGGAGACCGGCCGCCGGGTGGGGGTGCTGGAGGCGGCCGGCCTGGTGGAGCGCCACCTGGCGGCGGCGGACCTGCCCGGCCGGGGCTGAGCCCTCACCTCGCCCGACGGGGACGTCCCGCGGGCGGCACGCGGTGTGCCGCC
>NZ_BAABIL010000832.1:0-763 GCF_039542765.1 Kineococcus glutinatus | reverse complement strand
AGCGGCGGTGTCGCGGCGAGCAGCCACGGCCCGCCGCGCCGTCCCCGCGCACCGGGCTCGGCGGCGAGCACGGCACCCGTCGCGACGGCGAAGACGGCGGTGGTGAGCAGCACGGCGGCCAGGGAGTCGGAGACGCGGTGCCAGCCCTCGTCGACGACGCTGCCGGCCATCGCGGCGGCGGCCAGCGCCCCGCCCGCGGCCAGCGGGGCCCGCAGCCGCGGCGGCAGGACGAGCAGCAGCGCGAGGACGAGGCCCAGCACCGCGGTGGTGTGCCCGCTGGGGAGGCTGTTGTGGACGGTGGCGCCGGCCCCGGAGGCCAGCGCGGGGCGGGGCAGCACGACGTGCTTGAGCAGCTCGGCGAGCCCCAGGGAGCCCAGGGCCGTGCCGAGCGCGGCGACGGTGCGCAGGCCGCGCCGGCGCAGCAGCCCCACGCCCGCGACGGCGCCCAGCCCGACCGCCAGGTGCACCGGGTGCAGCGCCTCCACGAGGCCGGTCAGGGCGGTCACCACGGGTGCGGCGGAGCCGTCGGCGCGGGTGGCGGCGAGGTGCACGGCGTCCTCCTGCCGCTGCCCGGGGGCGGTGAGGACGCAGACGGCGTAGAGCACCGCGAAGGCCGGCAGCAGCACCGCGGCGGCCGCTGCGTGCGCGAGCGCGGCGCGGCGCGGCGGGGTCCGCGGGGGCGGCGACGGGCGGGAGGGGGCGTCGGCGAGCACCCCTCCATGCTGACCCACGCGTGGGGCGGGGGTGCGCAGGTGCGGTGGAC
>NZ_BAABIL010000831.1:0-752 GCF_039542765.1 Kineococcus glutinatus | reverse complement strand
CGCGGTGGCTGCACGGGATGGCCGAGCCGGCGGGCGTGGCGGGGCTGCGCGGGACGGCGCTGGGGGTGGCGCTGCGGACGCTGCGCACCGCGCTCAGCGAGTCGCGCGGCGACCGGGCACCGCTGACGCACCTGCGCCTGGTCGGCTCCGACGGCTGAACCGCCGGCCGCGGGCACGGGGCCCGGGGGCGGGCCTCAGGCGCCGCTGCGGGACGCCTCGGACGGCGCCGGCCGCCCGGCGGCGGCGAGGATCCGCTCCAGCACCTCGGGCGCGGTGGTGTTCTCCCCCAGCCGGTTCGGCTTGCCCGCGCCGTGGTAGTCGCTGGAGCCGGTGGTGAACAGGTCCAGGCCCCGCGCCAGGTCGTGCAGCACGTGCCGCTCGCCGTCGGCGTGGTCGCGGTGCTCCACCTCCAGCCCCAGCAGCCCCGCGGCGGTCATCTCCTCGATGTCGCCGACGGAGACGCAGCAGCCGCGCGCGGAGGCCAGCGGGTGCGCCAGGACCGGCACACCGCCGGCCGCGCGCACCATCCGCACCGCCGCCACCGGGTGGGGGGCGGTGTGCGGCACGAAGTACTTGCTGCCGGCGTGCAGCCACGTCTCGAAGGCGGTGTGCCGGTCGGGCACGACCCCGGCGGCCACCAGGGCGTCGGCGATGTGGGGGCGGCCGATGCTGGCACCGGCCGACACCTGCTCGAGGACGTCGTCCCAGGTGATGCCGACGTCGGGGGTGAGGCGCTCGGTCATGAGCCGGGC
>NZ_BAABIL010000830.1:0-1827 GCF_039542765.1 Kineococcus glutinatus | reverse complement strand
GTCCTGCGCGGGGGCGTCCTGCGCGGGGCCGGACGCCGCGCAGCGCGCCTCGTAGCCGCCGAGCAGCCGCTCCACCTCCGCCGCGGCCAGCGGGCCGGCCGCCAGCCGCTCCAGCACCGCCGCGGCCAGCACCGACGTCGCCGCGGCGCTGAACGCACAGCCCTCGTGCTCCCAGGCCAGGTCCAGCAGCGCGCCGGCGCGCACCCGCACCCGGACGCGGACCTCGTCGCCGCAGAAGGGGTTGACGAGCACCGCCTCCCCACCGGCGCCCGGCAGCGGGCCGCGGCCGACGGGATCGCGCACGTGCCCGGCCAGCAGCTCCCGCGCCTGCGGGGCGCTCAGCACGCCGTCCCCGCCCGGTCGTCCCACGGCAGCGGGCCGGGCCCGCCGGGCCAGCGGGTGCCGGGCGGCAGGTCCGCGGGCAGGTCGACGTCACCACCGGACCCGGCACGGCGGGACTGCTCCACCAGCACCGTCCCGGCGCAGCGGGTCAGCAGCTCGCGGGCGCCCTCGTCACCGCGGGCCTCCGCGTGGGCGGCGGGCAGCAGGTCACGGCCCAGGAGCACCGGGTGCCCCGCGCGCCCGTCCCACACCGCCCGCACCACCGCCTCGTGCGAGCGCGGCGGCACGGCCGCCAGCAGCGACGTCACGACGGCGGCGTCGACGTCGGGCAGGTCCACCAGCGTCACCACGAGCACGTCCAGGCCGAGCTCCAGCCGCCACGCCGCGCTGATGCCGGCGCGCAGGCTGGCGCCCATGCCGCTGGTCCACGCCACGACGGGGACCGCGTCCACCGGCGCGCGGCCCGCCAGCGGCGGCAGCCCGGCCCGGACCTCCGCCGCCCGCGCGCCGGTCGTCACGACCACCCGGTCGCAGCCACCCTCGCCGAGGGCCCGCGCCGCGCGCGCCGCCCACGTCTCCCCCTCGGCGGTGCGCAGCAACGCCTTGGGTGCTCCCATCCGCCGGCCGGCCCCCGCCGCCAGCACGAGCCCCACGCTCCTCACACGACCCCCCGCCACGCTGCGTCCCCCGTGCAGGCAGGAGCATCCCCCGAGCCCCGCGCGGGTGCACCCCCGGGGGTGTCCCCAGCGGCCCGCGGGGCGTGGATGGGGCCCGTCGTGGCGCTCAGCGGCAGCCCGGTGCCGCCGCGGAGCACCGCCACGACCTCCGCGAGCACGCTCAGCGCCGTCTCCGCCGGGGTGGCCCCCCGCAGGTCCAGGCCCAGCGGGCCGCGCACCCGCCCGGCGGCCGCCCCGGCCAGCCCCGCCGCGGCCAGGCGGGCGGCGCGGTCGGCGTGGGTGCGGCGCGAGCCCATCGCCCCGAGGTAGCCGACGTCGGGCAGCCGCAGCGCCGTGCGCAGCAGCGGCAGGTCGAAGCGGGGGTCGTGGGTCAGCACGAGCAGCACCGGCGCCCGGCCGAGCCGCCCGGCGTCGCGCTCGCGCGCCAGGTAGCGGTCGGGGCGCTCGACGACGAGGTCGCGCACGCCGGGGAAGCGGGCGGGCGTGGTGAGCGCGGCCCGCGCGTCGCAGACGGTCACGCGGAAACCGAGCAGCTCGCCCAGGTGCGCGGCGGCGGCGGCCACGTCGACGGAACCGAACACCAGCAGCCGCTGCGGCGGCGACAGCGGCACCAGGCACGCCCGCCAGCCCCCGCGCACCACCGACACCGCCTCCCGGGCGGCCAGCAGGGCCGCGGCGCCGGCGGCCACGGCGGCAGGAGCGGCGGGGGTACCGGCCGGGGCGGTGGGGGCGAGGAGGAAGCGCGACCCCACCCCGACCTCGGGCGCCACCCCCGGCGGCGCCCCGGTGACCACGCCCAGCACGACGG
>NZ_BAABIL010000829.1:0-3353 GCF_039542765.1 Kineococcus glutinatus | reverse complement strand
TCGTCGTCGGGTTCGCAGTCGGCACGGGCGGTCAGCGGCGTGGCCCCGAGCGCGGCGAGGCGCTCGTCGAGGCGGCGGCCGTGCCCGCAGAACTCGTCGTAGCTGGAGTCGCCGAACGCCAGCACCGCGTAGCGCGCCCCGTCCAGCCGCGGGGCGTCCGGCGCGGCCAGCGCCTGCCAGAACGCCGTGCCGTTGTCCGGGGCGTCGCCGTCGCCGAACGTGGAGGAGACCAGCAGCAGGTCCGCGTCCCGCGGCAGCGCGCCGGGGGAGGTCTCGTCCATCCCGAGCACCCGCACGGGCCGGCCGGTCTCGCCGATGCGCGCGGCGGCCTTCGCGGCGTGCTCCTCGGCGTTGCCCGTCTGCGAGGCCCACAGCACGAGGACCTCGCGCGCGGCGGTGCACGGCGCGGGGACCACCGGCGCGGCAGGCCCGGCGGTGAGCACCCCGGCGGGCGCCCCGGTCGTGGACACCCCTGCAGGCGCCCCGGCGGGCGCCCCGGCGCGGGAGAACGTCCCCGCCAGCAGGCCCGCGACCCACGGCGCCGCCTGCGCCGACAGCGGCGCCCCCACCGGCAGCACCGGGACACCGCCGCCCGCGGGGGCGCTCCCGACACCGGCCAGGAACCCGGCGACGTAGCGGCGTTCGGCCTCGGTCAGCTCCGGCGGGGCGAGGTCGGCCACCCCGAGCGCGGCGGCCAGGGCGTCCAGCCCCGCCGGGACGGGAACCGCACCCGGCTGCGGGGTCGTCACCGCCGCGGGGGCCGGCGCCCGCGCGGGCACCGGCTCCGCGGCCGCGACCTTGACCAGCGCCACGGCGCACGCCTTGAACTCCGGCTGGAAGGACACCGGGTCCACCGCGTCGTTCGTCACGGCGTTCACGGCCAGGTGCTCCCCGAACACGTCGTTCCAGTGGAAGGGCGCGAAACACGTCCCGGCCCGCACCCGGTCGCTGACGCGGGCCGGCAGCACCACGTGCCCGCGGCGGGACGCCACCCGCACCCGGTCGCCGTCGCCGATGCCGAGCGGGCCGGCGTCGGCGGGGTTGACCTCCACGAACGGGCCCGGGTTCAGCTTGTTGAGCTTGGCCACCTTCCCCGTCTTGGTGAGGGTGTGCCACTGGTGCTGCACGCGGCCGGTGGTGAGCACGAGGGGGAACTCGTCGTCGGGCATCTCCGCCGGCGGCACGTGCGGGCGGGCGTGGAACACCGCGCGGCCGCTGGGGGTGGGGAACGCCAGCCGGGGCCGGGTGCCGTCGGGGCGCTCCAGCAGCGCCTGGCTGACGCCGTCGTTGCGGTAGCGGACCGGGTTGCGCTCCGGGCCACCGGCGGCGGCGGGCCACTGCACCGGCGTGGCGCGCAGCCGCTCGTAGCTGACGCCGCGCAGGTCCCAGCCCGTCGCCGGGTTCCACGCCCGGCGCAGCTCCTCGAACACCTCCTCGGAACTGGTGTAGGAGAACCCCTCCGCGAAACCCATCTCCTGCGCCACCCGGCAGATGAGCTGCCAGTCCGGCAGCGCCTGCCCGGGCGGGTCGACCGCCTGCGGCACGAGGGTGAGGTTGCGCTCGCTGTTCACCATGACGGAGTCGGCCTCCGCCCACATCGCGGCGGGCAGCACGACGTCGGCGTGGGCGTTGGTCTCGGTCTCGGCGAACGCGTCCTGCGCGACGACGAACTCCGCGGCCCGCAGCCCCTCGAGCACGGTCCGGCGGTTGGCCACCGACGCGACGGGGTTCGTGCAGATGATCCAGCACGCCTTGATGCGCCCGTCGCGCATCTGCTCGAACATCTCCACGGTGCCCCGGCCGACGCCGTCGGCGCGCACGGTGCCCTCCGGCAGCCCCCACAGCTCCTCGACGAACCTGCGGTCGCCCTCGACGAGGACGGAGCGCTGCCCGGGCAGGCCGGGGCCCATGTACCCCATCTCCCGCCCGCCCATGGCGTTGGGCTGGCCGGTGAGGGAGAACGGTCCGCTGCCGGGCCGGCAGATCGCCCCCGTGGCCAGGTGCAGGTTCACCAGCGCGTTGGTGTTCCACGTGCCGTGGGTGCTCTGGTTGAGGCCCATCGTCCAGCAGCTCGTCCACTCCCCCGCCGCGGCGATGAGCCCGGCGGCGCGGCGCACGTCGGCGGCGGGGATCCCGGTGATCTCCTCGACGACCTCGGGCGGGTAGTCGGCGAGGAACTCCGGCATGCCCTCCCAGCCCTCGGTGTGCTCGGCGACGAACTCCTCGTCGACCGCGCCGGCCTCCACCAGCAGGTGCAGCAGGCCGTTGAGCAGCGCGAGGTCGGTGCCGGGGCGGATCTGCAGGAAGAGGTCCGCCTTGTCGGCGGTGGCGGTGCGGCGGGGGTCGACGACGACCAGCTTCGCCCCGGCCTTGACCCGCTCCATCATCCGCAGGTGGAGGATCGGGTGGCAGTCGGCCGTGTTCGCGCCGATGACGAGGAACAGGTCGGCGGCGTCGAAGTCGGCGTAGGAGCCCGGCGGGCCGTCGGCGCCCAGGGACAGCTTGTAGCCGGTCCCCGCGCTGGCCATGCACAGCCGGGAGTTCGACTCGATCTGGTTGGTGCGCCAGAAGCCCTTGGCGAGCTTGTTGGCCAGGTACTGCGACTCCAGGCTCATCTGGCCGGAGACGTACAGCGCGAGGGCGTCGGGCCCGTGCTCGTCGAGCACGGCGCGCAGCCGGCGGGCGGTGAGGGTGATCGCCTCGTCGACGTCGGTGGGGACGGCCCGGCCGCCGCGCCCGGCGCGCACGAGGGCGCGGTCCAGGCGGCCGGGCGCGGCGAGCACGTCGGCGCTCGTCGCGCCCTTGGTGCACAACCGGCCGGCGTTGGCGGGGTGCTCGCGGTCGCCGGTGACCTTCAGCGGGATCCGCCGTCCGGCGCCGTCGCGGCCGACCTCCAGCACCATGCCGCAGCCGACGCCGCAGTACGAGCACGCGGTGCGGACGCGGGTGGTGCCCGCGGTGCGGTCCGGCGCGCTGCCGGGTGCGGTGTCCGCGCCTGCGCTCACGTCGGGCCTCCTCGTGGTCGCGGCCGGGTGCAGGTCCTCACCCCCGTCCGGGGTCCCCAGCACGGTAGGCAGGGGCCGTTGCGGGGGTGTGACGCACACGGGTCGGAGGCGGTTACCGGGATCTCTCAGCCCCCCGCCCTCCCCGAGAGTCACCCGGACGGCTCAGGTCCGCCGCCGGGCGGCCGATGGACGGCCAGGGCGTCGCGGGGACGCCGCGGTCGAGGGCATCGGAGGGGCACTGCATGGAAGCCTCGGCGACCGCGGGCCCCGGCGCGGCCGGCTCGGCCGCGGCCGCGGCGATGGGCTCGGCGATGGGCTCGGGCGCACGGCCGGGCGTCGGCCAGCGCG
>NZ_BAABIL010000828.1:0-3047 GCF_039542765.1 Kineococcus glutinatus | reverse complement strand
GCCAGCACCTCCCGCCGCAGCGGCCGCCGCTGTGGCGGGAGGTGCTGGCGCACCCGGTCCTGCTGCTGCGCGTGCTGGGGCTGACGATGGGCGCCACCGTCATCTACTACGTGTGGGCGGTGGCGGCACCGGCGTTCGCGATCAGCGAGCGCGGCATCGACGCGGCGGGCGCGCTGTGGGCGGGGGCGGCGGCCAACGTCGTCTTCCTGCTCGCCCTGCCGGCGTGGGGGGCGCTGTCGGACCGGGTGGGCCGCAGACCCGTCCTGCTCGCCAGCACCGGCCTGCTCGCCGCCCTGCTCGTGCCGCTGGACGCGATGATCGGGCAGGAGGCGTGGCGGCTGTTCGCCGCCATGGCGGTCGCGCTGCTGCTCATCGCGGCGCCCGCGGCGATCGGCCCGGCCGTCTACGCCGAGATGTTCCCCACCGGCATCCGGGCCGCCGGTTTCGGGGTCCCGTACTCCGTCGCCGTGGCGCTGTTCGGCGGGACGGCGCCGTACCTGCAGAGCGCCCTGGCCGGGCGGGACCTGTCGGGGGTCTTCACCGGTTACGCCCTGGCGCTCGTCGCCGTCTCCGCGGTCGTCGTGCTGCTCATGCCGGAGACCCGGGCCGGGGACCTGCGCGAGGTGCGGCCCGGCCCCCGGCCGCGGTGAGGGGCGGGCCGCCCGGCGACGGGTGGCCCGGTTGCCCCGCCGCCGCGGCAGCGCGCACGATCTGTGCGTGCACGATCCGCTGGCCGCCCTCCGCTCACCCGGCGACCCGCCCTTCGACGTGCACGTGCGGGGCACCGTGTTCCACGACATCGTCTTCACCGGCCTGGACCACCTGCCCGAACCCGGCACGGAGGTCTGGACGGCGGGCATGGGTTCGTGTCCCGGTGGCATCGCGAACATGGCCACCGCCGCCAGCCGGCTCGGGCTGCGCACCTCCCTGGCGGCGACCTTCAGCACCGACGCCTACGGCGAGGAGTCCTGGCGCACCCTGGCCGAGCAGGAGGGCGTCGACCTGTCGGCGTCCCGGCGGGTGGCCGGCTGGCACTCGCCCGTCACGGTGTCGCTGGCCTACGCCGGGGACCGGGCGATGGTCACCCACGGCCACCCCGCCCCGGTGCCGGCCGGTGCCGGCCTGCACGCGGACGGCTGTGGTCCCGCGCCCCGGTCCCGCTCCTGCTTCGTGCACCTGAGCGCCGAGCCGCAACCCTGGGTGGGCACCGCGCGCGCGGGCGGGGCCCTCGTCTTCGCCGACGTCGGCTGGGACCCCAGCCGGCAGTGGTCCGCGGAGGTCCTCAGCGGCCTCGCGCAGTGCCACGCGTTCCTGCCCAACCACGTCGAGGCGATGCACTACACGCGCGCCGACACCCCGGCCGCGGCGCTGGCCCGGCTCGGGGACCTCGTGCCGGTGGTCGTGGTGACCCGCGGCGCGGCCGGTGCGCTGGCCGTGGACGCCACCACGGGGGAGACGGCCGAGGTGCCGGGGCTGCCCGTCGCGGCGCTGGACGCCACCGGCGCGGGGGACGTCTTCGGCGCCGCGTTCCTCGTCGCCGACCTCGCCGGCTGGCCGCTCGCCGACCGCCTCGCCTTCGCCGACCTCTGCGCCGGCCTGTCGGTGCAGCAGTTCGGCGGGTCGCTGTCGGCGCCCGGCTGGGGCGACATCACCGACTGGTGGCACCAGGTGCGCCAGCGCGCCTGCGGCGGCCCGGCCGGCGCCGCGGACCTGGCGCGCCGCTACGCGTTCCTCGACGACGTCGTCCCGCCCGCGGGGGCACCGGCCGTGCGCCGGGCCACGGCCACCCTGGCGGCCCGCTCCGACCTGCCGGACCCGCCGCCGCCGCCGGTGCGGGCGCACGGGTGAACCGGCCCGGTCGCGGCCCGCCGGCGCCGTCGCCTCAGAACGGGTAGGGGGCGATGTCCGGGCGCACCGTGAGCCACTGCACCTCGGTGAACGCCTCGACGTTCGCCTCGGCGCCGCCCGCGCGCGAGCCGGTGCCGGAGTCGCCGACCCCGCCGAACGGCGCGTGCGCCTCGTCGCCCACCGTCTGCTCGTTGACGTGCACGATGCCGCTGGGCACGGCGTCGGCCACCCGCATCGCGCTCCCCACGTCGCCGAGGATCCCCAGGGACAGGCCGTAGGAGCTCTCCCGCGCCAGGGCGATCGCCTCGTCGACGTCGGAGAACGGCACGACGGGCGCCACCGGACCGAAGACCTCCTCCGCCCACGCCGGCATCGCCGGTGCCACCTCCGCCAGCACCGTGGGCCGGTAGAACAGCCCCTCGTGCGTGCCGCCCGCCGCCAGCCGGGCGCCCGCCGCGACGGTGCCGCGCACGATGCGGTCGACGTTGGCCAGCTGCCGCTCGTCGATGATCGGGCCGAGCGCGACGTCGCCGACCGCGGGGTCCCCGACGGGCAGGTGGTCGGCCTTGGCGGCCAGCGCCGCGACGTAGTCGTCGTGCAGGCTCTCGTGCACCAGGTGGCGGCCGGTGGCCATGCAGATCTGCCCCTGGTGCAGGAAGGAGCCGAACGCGCCGGCGGAGGCCGCGCGGGCCAGGTCGGCGCCGGGCAGCACGACGAGGGCGTTGTTGCCGCCGAGCTCCAGGTGGGCGCGCTTGAGGTGCTGCCCGGCCAGCGCCCCGACCTTGCGCCCGGCGGCGGTGGAGCCGGTGAACGCCACCACGCGCACCTCGGGGGCGGTGACCACCGCCTCCCCGACGTCGGCACCGCCGGGCAGCAGGTGCAGCAGCCCCTCGGGCAGCCCGGCCTCCTCGAAGACCCGCACCAGCGCCACCCCGCCGCAGACCGGCGTGCGGGGGTCCGGCTTGAGCAGCACGGCGTTGCCGAGCGCGAGGGCGGGCGCCACGGCCCGGACCGACAGGATGAGGGGGAAGTTGAAGGGGGCGATGACGGAGACCACCCCCACCGGCCGGCGCCGCGCGAACGCCCACTGCGGGGAGGTCGACGCCAGCACGTGCCCCACCGGGTGGGTGGGCAGGGCCGCGGCCTCGAAGCACTCCTGCGCGGCGATGCGCGTCTCCAGCGCGGCCTTGGCGGCGACG
>NZ_BAABIL010000827.1:0-2269 GCF_039542765.1 Kineococcus glutinatus | reverse complement strand
CCCCGCTGATCATCACGGGCGAGATGCCCGCCCCCGTGACCAGCAGCGCCCCGGCCAGCGCCACCGGTGAGCCCGCCAGCGTCGTGAGCACCGCACCGGCGCCGAAGACGGCGGTCCCCGCCACGAGCAGGTCCCCGGGGGGCCGGCGCCAGGACACCGCGCCGAAGACCACACCGGCGAGCAGGCTCGCCACCGCGAACACCGCCAGCACCGGCCCCGCCGCGGTCGGCCGCCCCAGGGCGGCGGTGAGCGCCACCGTCGACAGGTCGACGGACCCGAACACCGCGCCGAGCAACCCGAAGGTCACCACGAGGACCCGCACCCCGGGCAGCGCCCACACCGACCCCGCGTGCCGGCCACCGCCGCCGGGACCCGCGGGCGGCTCGCTGCCGCGCTGCAGCAGGAGCAGGGGGTAGCCCACCGCGGTGCCGGCCAGCGCCAGCAGCACCCCCGCCGCCGGGTGCACCTCCACCGCGAGCAGCGTCACCAGCACCGGGCCGGTGATGAAGAGGACCTCGTCGAGCACGGACTCCAGCGAGAACGCCGTGTGCAGCCGCGGGGAGTCGCCCAGCAGGTGCGACCAGCGGGCCCGCGCCAGGGAGCCCGGGGCGCCGAAGCCGAGCCCGGCCAGGGCCGCGCAGCCGGTGGCCACCACCAGCGGCAGCCCCGCCAGCACGACGGCGACGAGCGCGACCACACCGCTGACGTGCACCGCCAGGAGCGGCCACATGACGCGCGCCTGCCCGCGGCGGTCCACCAGCCGCCCCAGCCACGGCGAGAGCAGGGCCTGCGGCAGCGTCCAGCCCGCCGCCACCGCCCCGGCGCCGAGGTAGGAACCCCGTTCGAGGGACACGAGCAGCACGATGCCCAGCGCGAGCGTCGACATGGGCAGCCGGGCCAGCAGCGCCGCCGCGGAGAACGCCGCCGCGCCCGGCCGGCGGAGCACGTCGGCGTAGGCGCTCAGCACGCGACCCATCCCACCACCACCCGTGCACCGGTGCAGACCGCGCGCGACCGGGTAGGGGACGGGCAGCGCGGGGTGCCGAGGGGGCGCGCCGCACGGCGAGAGGGGTGGACGGGTGCAGCGGCTGCTCATCACGGGCGCGAACGGGACCATCGGGCGTTTCCTGGTCGAGCGGATGGCGCGGGAGGACCGCCTGCTGCGCCTGCTCGACCTGGGATTCGACGAGGGCGTCGAGCCCGGCCCCCGCACGGAGCTGGTGCCGGGGTCCGCCGACGAGCTGGAGGTCGTGGCGGCGGCCTGCGCGGGCGTCGACGCGGTCGTCCACATGGGCGGCATCGCCGGCGAGGCGCCCTGGGACGACGTGCTGCGGGTCAACGTGCACGGCACGTGGTGCGTGCTGGAGGCGGCGCACCGGGCCGGGGTGCCGCGCGTCGTGCTGGCCTCCAGCAACCACGCGGCGGGCATGCACGGGCGGCACGAGGCGCCCGCCGGCGGCCTGCCCGCCGACGTCGTCGCGCGGCCGGACACGTACTACGGCTGGAGCAAGGCGGCGCTGGAGCAGCTCGGCCGGCTCTACGCCGACCGCTGCGGGCTGGACGTCGTGGCGCTGCGCATCGGCCACTGCAGCGCCGAGCCCGCCGGGGTGCGGGCGCTGTCGAACTGGCTGTCCCCCGACGACGCGGCCCGGCTGGTGGAGGCGGCCGTCGCCACCGGCGCCCGGGGCTACCGGCAGGTGTGGGGCATCTCCCGCAACACCCGCCGCTGGCTGTCGCTGGCGGAGGGGGAGGAGATCGGGTTCTCCCCCGTCGACGACGCGGAGGTGTTCGCCGAGCGGGTCCTGGCGGAGGCGGGCGGTCCGGGTGACCCGGGCGACCCGGAGCTGGAGCTGGTGGGCGGCGACTTCCACGACGAGCCGCTGGGCGGGCGGGGCTGACGCGCCGGGGCGGGGACGCACGCGGGGCGGGGACGTCCGGCGCCGCGACACCGGTGTGCCGCGTGCCGGACGTCCCCGCCCCGGGTGGCGCTCAGGCGTGGGTGGCGCCCACCCCGGGCCGGCCGTCGAGGTCGCCGTCGGCGGGGACGTGCCCGTCCGCGCCGGCGTGCCGCCCGTGCGGGGCGCCGGCCCCGGGCCCGACGACCGCCTCGACGGCGGCCGCGTCGAGGCCGAGGTGCCGCAGCCGGGCCAGGGCGGCGTCCAGCTCGTGCCGGAGCACGTCCTCGCGGCGGGTGGTCTCCTCGGCGAGGGCGGCGAGGGACCCGCGCACCCGCTGGGCCTCGCGCACGGCCTCGCGGACGAGCTGGTCG
>NZ_BAABIL010000826.1:0-1869 GCF_039542765.1 Kineococcus glutinatus | reverse complement strand
CCGCGGGAGACAGGGGTCCGGTCGGGACGGCACCGCCCGCCGCGGCACGGCCCCCGGGGTGTTGCCGGCCCGGTGCCAGGCGCAGGTCGTGGCCAGCGGGCAGGTGGTGCAGCGCGCGACGCGGGCCGTGCACACCAGCGCGCCGAGCTCCATGACGGCCACGCCCCACGTCGCGGCCTCCTCGGGACCGGCGGGCAGCAGGGTGCTCGCCAGCCGGGTCTCGGCGGCCGACAGCGCGGGTGCGGCGTCGGCGGCTCCGGTCACGGCCCGGGCCAGCACGCGGCGCACGTTGGTGTCCACGACGGCGTGCCGCTGCCGGAAGGCGAAGGAGGCCACCGCCGCGGCGGTGTAGGCGCCGACGCCGGGCAGCGCCAGCAGGGCGGCGTGGTCGTCGGGGACCTCGCCGCCGTGGCGCTCGACGATCGCGGTGGCCGCGGCGTGCAGCCGCAGCGCCCGGCGCGGGTAGCCCAGCGACTGCCAGTGCCGCACCGCCTCGCCGGGGCTGTCGGCCGCGAGGTCGGCGGGCCGGGGCCAGCGCTGCATCCACTCCCGCCAGCGCGGCAGCACCCGGGTGACGGGGGTCTGTTGCAGCATCACCTCGCTGACGAGCACGCCCCACGGCGGGCAGGAGGGCTCCCGCCAGGGCAGGTCGCGGGCGTGGTGGCGGTACCAGCCGATCACCGTGTCGTGCAGGACGGCGCGGGCGGCCGGGTCCTGCACCGGATCACCGGGCGGATCGCCGGACGGGTCGGGGGCGGTGCGCATGAGCGGGGCGGGCATCGGGGCCATCGTCGCACCCGGCCGGGCCGACACCCTTGACGGCCGCTAGTTGTGAGTGTGTAATCAGTTACATAGCGGTCCACGACACCTCGATGGCCGCCCGCACAAGTGACTGATCGATCAGTGAGGAGTTGTCGTGATCTCCACCGCACCGACCAGCGTCCAGACCACCGAGGTCGTCCTCCCCGGGGTCGTCGAACCCGCCGGACTCCTCGTGCGCCGCCGACCGCTGCCCACCCCCGCCGCCGGGCAGGCCCTGGTCGCCGTGGAGGCCAGCGGCGTCTCCTTCGCCGAGCAGCAGATGCGCCGCGGCAGGTACTACGACCAGCCGCCCTTCCCCTTCGTGCCCGGCTACGACCTCGTCGGCACCGTCACCGCCGTCGGCCCCGGCGTCGAGGCGTCGCTCCTCGGGCGCCGCGTCGCCGCCCTCACCAAGACCGGCGGCTGGTCGAGCGCGGCGCTGCTGCAGGCCGCCGACCTCGTCCCCGTCCCCGACGGCGTCGACCCCGCCGAGGCCGAGACCCTCGTCGTCAACGGCCTCACCGCCCACCGGATGCTGCACCGCGTCGCCCGCGTCCGCCGCGGGCAGACCGTCCTCGTCCTGGGGGCCAACGGCGGCGTGGGCTCCACCCTCGTCCAGCTCGCCGTGCACGCCGGCGTCCGGGTGATCGGCACCGCCTCCCCGCGCCACCACGACGCGGTGCGAGCCCTGGGTGCCGAACCCCTGGACCGCCACGACCCCGACCTGGCCGCCCGCGTGCGGGAGCTCGCCCCCGGGGGTGTGGACGCGGTGTTCGACCACGTGGGCGGGGCGGGGATCGTCGACTCCTGGCGGCTGCTGGCCCCCGGCGGCGCCCTCGTCTCCTACGGCACCGCCTCGACCCGCGACGTCACCGGCGACCCGCGGCTGCCGGTGCTCCTGCTCGTGGCGCGCCTGGCGCTGTGGAACCTGCTGCCCAACGGCAAGCGGGCCACCTTCTTCGACGTCTGGGCCGGCAGGCGGCGCCGGGCGGCGTTCCGCGCGCGGCTGGCCGAGGACCTCGGGGCCGTGTTCGGGCTGCTCGCCGACGGCGCGCTGCGGGCGCAGGT
>NZ_BAABIL010000825.1:0-915 GCF_039542765.1 Kineococcus glutinatus | reverse complement strand
CTCCAGGCAGCGCTCCAGCGGCGAGCAGGCGACGCGGGCCAGCGGCAGCGCCGCCATCCGCCGCCCCAGCGCCGCCACCTGCCCGCGGCCCACCTCGTCGAGGTGGACGTCCGGCGTCCAGCCCGCGAGCACGCCGGCGGTGTTGGCGGTGCTGCGGCCGTGGCGGACGAGCAGGAGCGTCGGCACGCGCAGCAGCCTAGGGTCAGGCCCGCGCGCCCCCTCACCCCGGTGCCCGGCGGGCCGGCCCGGCCGCCGGGGGTGAGGATGGGGGCCGTGATCGTGGACGTCGCCTCGTACGTGGCCGGCCGCCGGCAGGACTGCGCCGACCGGCGCGACCTGGAGGGGGTGCTGCGCTCCTGCCGCCCGGACGCGGAGAGCGCCGACCCGGGCGGCTTCGTGTGGCTGGGGCTCAAGGACCCCACCGCCGAGGAGTTCGACCGCGTCTCCGGAGAGCTGGGGCTGCACCCGCTGGCCGTGGAGGACGCGGTGCAGGGCCGGCAGCGGCCGAAGGTGGAGCGCTACGGCGACACCCTCTTCGTCGTCGTCAAGCTGCTGGCCTACGACGAGGCGGAGTCCGCCGTGGAGACGGGCGAGGCCATGGTGTTCGTCGGCGAGCGGTTCGTCGTCACCGTCCGCCGCGGCGAGGTCGGCTCGCTGGCACCGGTGCGCCACGCCCTGGAGGGCGACCCGCAGCGGTTGCGCGGCGGGCCGCGGGCGGTGCTGCACGCCGTCCTGGAAGCGGTCGTCGACGAGTACGTGCGCATCGACGCGGCGCTGGAGCAGGACGTCGCCGAGGTGGAGGAGCAGGTGTTCTCCCCGGCCCGCTCCGGCGACGCGGTGGACATCTACTCCCTCAAGCGGGAGGTGCTGGAGGTGCGCCGGGCCGCCGTGCCGCTGGCGAGCGCCCTGCGCGAG
>NZ_BAABIL010000824.1:0-868 GCF_039542765.1 Kineococcus glutinatus | reverse complement strand
GCTCGCCGGCGGCGGCGAGCAGGTCGGCGACGCGGCGGGCGACGGGGGCGCTGCCGGTGGCGGGCACGGCGGCGTAGCTCCCGGTCGCGAGCAGCGCGCGCTGGGGGGAGGTGAGGAGGAAGTCGTCTGCGCCGCGGTACTCGCGCAGCAGGTCCTCGGCGGTGCGGTCGGCGACGTCGCTGTATCGGGGCAGCACCGGCGCGGGCGCGGCGGGCGAGGGCATGGGGCTCCGTTCGGATCCGTTCGGGTGGGGTGCCTCAGGCGCGCAGGCTCGCGCCGCCGTCGACGTAGAGGTCCTGCATGGTGATGTGCCGGGCGGCGTCGCTCGCGAGGAAGCGCACCGCCTCGGCCACGTCGGAGGGGTCGGCGATGCGGGCCAGCGGGATGCCGACGCGGAAGCTCGCGGGGTCCCCGCCGAGGGCGGCGCGGCGGCCCTCCTCGGCGTCGGGCCACAGGTCGCGCTGCATGGCGGTGTCGGTGGAACCGGGGCAGACGACGTTGCACCGCACACCGGAACCGGCGACCTCCAGGCCGAGGCAGCGGGTGAGGTGGGCGGCGGCGGCCTTGGAGGCGGCGTAGGCGGCCATCCCGGTGCGGGGCACGCCCGCGGCGTTGGAGGCGACGGTGACGACGCTGCCGCGCCCGCGCGCCACCATGCCGGGCACGACGGCCCGCACCAGGTTGAGCAGGCCGGTGGTGTTGACGGCGAAGGTGGCGGCCCAGTCCTCGTCGGTGGTGGCGAGCACCGGCGCCGGGCGCAGCACCCCCGCCACGCCGGCGAGGACGTCGACGGGGCCGAGCGCCCGCTCCGCGGCGGTCGCGGCGGCGCGCACGGCGGCGGCGGCGGTGACGACGGTGACGTGCACGC
>NZ_BAABIL010000823.1:0-1845 GCF_039542765.1 Kineococcus glutinatus | reverse complement strand
TCGACGCCCTCGCGCCGCCACTGGCGCAGGCTCTCCTGCAGCAGCCACAGGCCGGTGACGTTGCGCAGGTAGCGGATGGTGCCGTCGACGCCCACCTCGTTGGTGAAGTTGGCCGCCAGGCTCGCCGCGGACAGCACGGGGGCCTCCAGCTCGACCCCGACCAGCGACCACGTCCCGCAGGAGACGTACGCGAAGCGCTCGTCCGCGGCGGGCACGGCGAGCACGGCCGAGGCGGTGTCGTGCGAGCCGACCCGGTGCACGAGCAGCCGCCCGTCGTCGCCGGTGCGCCGGCGCACCGCCGGCAGCAGCGGGCCGGCCGCGCTGCCGGGGTCCACGAGCGCGGGCAGCAGCCGCGCCGGCAGGCCCAGGGCGTCGAGCAGCCGCGCCGACCACTCCCCCGCCCGCACGTCGTAGAGCTGGGTGGTGGAGGCGTTGGTGCGCTCGGCGCCCACCGCGCCGGTCAGCCGCTGCACGAGCAGGTCGGGCAGCAGCAGCAGGTGCTCGGCGCGCGCCAGCAGCTCCGGGTCCTCCGCGAGGAGCTGGTAGGCGGTGTTGAAGGGCAGGAACTGCAGCCCCGTCGTGGCGTACCAGTCGGCGTCGGGCACGACGGCGCTGGAGCGCTCGCGCAGGCCGGCGGTGCGCTCGTCGCGGTAGTGCACCGGGTCGGCCAGCAGGTCGCCGGCGGCGTCGACGAGGCCGTAGTCCACCGCCCACGTGTCCACCCCGGCGCTGGTGAGGGCGCCGCCGAGGGCGCGGGCGCTGGCGACGGCCGCCGCGAGCCCGTGCAGCACCCCGTCCTGCAGGGCCGCGGCGTCGGTGCGCAGGTGCCCGCCGCGCACCGCGGGCTCGTTGGTGAAGCGGTACACGACCTCGGCGTCGAGGCGGTCGGGCCCGACGCGGCCGAGGACGACGCGGCCGGAGGAGGCCCCGACGTCGACGGCCGCGGCGAGCAGCTCGGGCGTGCTCACGCGAGCCGCCCCCCAGCCACCCGGGGCCTCACCGCAGGAACGCGGCGGCGACGCCGGAGTCGACCGGGACGTGCAGGCCCGTGGTGCGGTCCAGCTCCCCGCCGGTGAGGGCGAAGACGGCGTTGGCGACGGACTCCGGCAGCACCTCGCGCTTGAGGAGGGTGCGCTGCGCGTAGTAGGCGCCCAGCTCCTCCTCCGGCACCCCGTAGACGGCGGCGCGCTTGGCGCCCCAGCCGGCGGCGAAGATGCCCGAGCCGCGCACGACGCCGTCGGGGTTGATGCCGTTCACGCGGATCTGGTGCTCGCCGAGCTCGGCGGCCAGCAGCCGGACCTGGTGGGCCTGGTCGGCCTTGACCGCGGAGTAGGCGATGTTGTTGGGACCGGCGAAGACGCTGTTCTTGGAGGAGATGTAGATCACGTCCCCGCCCATGCCCTGGGCGATCATGATGCGGGCGGCCTCGCGGGAGACGAGGAAGGAGCCCTTGGCCATGACGTCGTGCTGCAGGTCCCAGTCCTTGGTGGTGGTCTCCAGCAGCGGCTTGGAGATGGACAGGCCCGCGTTGTTGACGACGAGGTCCACGCCGCCGAAGGCGAGCACGGCCTCGGCCAGCGCCGCGGCCACGGCGGCCTCGTCGCTGACGTCGGCGGCCACGCCGATCGCGACGTCGGCGCCCTTGGGGCCGGCGATCTCCTCGGCCGCGGCCTGCGCCTTGGCGAGGTCGAGGTCGGCGATGACGACGCAGGCGCCCTCGGCGGCCAGCCGCTCCGCGGTCGCCTTGCCGATGCCGGAGGCGGCGCCGGTGACGAAGGCGATGCGGGTGGCCAGCGGCTTGGGCCTGGGCATCCGCTGCAGCTTGGCCTCCTCCAGCGCCCAGTA
>NZ_BAABIL010000822.1:0-4643 GCF_039542765.1 Kineococcus glutinatus | reverse complement strand
GGTCGGCCTGCGCGTCCCGGGCCGGGCCGGGCGGGCGATGGCCGCCGGCGCGCTGCTGCCGGGGCCCGGCGCCGTCCTGGGGACCACGACGTTCGAGGAGTGGTTCGCCGGTGAGCGCGCCGCGGCGGGCGACGGCCTCGCCGGCTGACCCGCCTCGGGCGCCGGCGCAGCACGCGGGCGCCTGGCACTGGCAGGACCACCCTCGCCGGTGGCAGGCGCCCGCCGCGGCCCGGATGCTGGTCGCCCGCGCGGCCGTCGCCGGGCGGGCCGCGACCTCGAGGAGGAGGACACATGGAGCACCGCCGGCTGGGCAGTTCCGGGCTGCGGGTCTCGACGCTGACGCTGGGCACGATGGGTTTCGGCGGCGGCGGCAGGTTCGCCAAGGTCGGCACCGCCCGGGTGGACGAGGCGCGCGAGCAGGTGGACCTGGCCCTGGCGGCCGGGGTGAACCTCGTCGACACCGCCGACGTCTACTCCGACGGGCTGTCCGAGGAGATCGTGGGCGAGGTGCTCCAGGGGCGCCGCGACGAGGTGCTCATCGCCTCCAAGGTCCGCTTCCCGATGAGCCCGGGCGGACCCAACGACGCCGGCCTGTCGCGCCACCACGTGCTGCGCGGCTGCGAGGCGAGCCTGCGCCGGCTGCGGACCGATCACATCGACCTGTACCAGCTGCACGAGTGGGACGGCCTCACGCCGCTGGAGGAGACGTTCGAGGCCCTGCAGCTGCTCGTGCAGCAGGGCAAGGTGCGCTACGTCGGCATCTCCAACTACGCCGGCTGGCAGGCGGTGAAGGCCCTCGGGGTCGCCGAGCGCGGCGGGTTCCCCCGCCCGGTCAGCCAGCAGGTCTACTACTCGCTGCAGGGCCGCGACGCCGAGTACGAGATCGTGCCCTCGGCGCTCGACCAGGGCCTCGGGATCCTCGTGTGGAGCCCGCTGGCCGGGGGGCTGCTGTCGGGCAAGTACCGCCGCGGGCAGGAACCCCCCGAGGGTTCGCGGCACCTCACCGACTGGGGCGAGCCGCCGGTCCACGACGAGGAGCAGCTCTACGACACCATCGAGGTGCTCGTGGGCATCGCGCAGGCCCGCGGGGTGCCCGCCGCGCAGGTGGCGCTGGCGTGGACGCTGACCCGCCCGGGCGTCACGTCCCTCGTGGTGGGGGCCCGCACGAGCGAGCAGCTGCGGCAGAACCTCGCCGCGGCGGACCTGCGGCTGGAGGCGGAGGAGGTGGCGCGGCTGGAGGAGGTGAGCCGGCCGCGGCTGCTGTACCCGTACTGGCACCAGGCGCGCACGGCCGCGGACCGCCTCGACCCGGCGACGCTGTCGCTGGTGCAGCGGCACCTGCCCGGCTGAGGAAACCCCTGCCGGGCGGGGCCCGGCGCGTCTAACCTCGCGGGCGTGGACACCCCGTGGGAGACCTCGCGCCGGGCGTTCGCCGACGCCGCGCGCTGGTTCGTGCGCACCAGCGCCGCCGTGGGCGGGCGCTGGGAGCTGCCCGGCCTGGGCGAGTGGGACGTGCGCGCGCTGGTCGGGCACACCAGCCGCTCGCTGCTGACGGTGGAGGAGTACCTCGCCCGGCCCGCCGCGGCCGTCGAGGTGCCCTCCACCGCCGGGTACTACCGCGCCACCCGCGAGATCGCGGCGGGCCCGGGCGTGGCGGTGCGCGGGCGGGACGCCGGCACCGCGCTGGGCGCCGACCCGGCGGCGGCGGTGGCGCGGATCGCCGGGCGCGTGCTGCCGCTGGTCGACGGCTGCAGCGGCGCCGAGCTGCTGACGACCATCGCCGGCGGCATGCGGCTGGCGGACTACCTGCCGACCCGCACGTTCGAGCTCGCCGTGCACACCGCCGACCTGGCCACCGCCCTCGGCGAACCGCCGGACGTGCCGGAGAGCGCTGCGGCGCAGGCGCTGCGCGTCGTCGCCGACCTCGCCGCCGGCGACGGCACGGCCGGGCCGCTGCTGCTGGCCGCCACCGGGCGCACCGGCCTGCCGGCGGGTTTCTCGGTGCTCTGAGGCGACTGCTAGCCCTGTCCGCCCGCGGCGCGCAGCGGCAGCCACGCCAGGACCTCGGCGATCCGCGCGTCCCAGTACGCCCAGTCGTGCGCGCCCGGCCCGAACTCGGACGTCACGGTGACACCGGCGTCGTGGGCGGTGGCCACGAAGTGCCGGTTCCCGCCGAGCAGCTCGTCCTCGGTGCCGCAGGCCACGTGCAGGGCTGGCAGGTCCGCGCCGCGCGCCCCGGCGTCGCGCACCAGGTGCAGCAGGTCGTCCTCCCGGGGCAGGACGAGGTCGTCGCCGAGGATGCGGCGCATGTCGGCGAGGAGGTGCGGGGCGCGGGCGCGGGCGGCGGCGTCGAGGGCACCGGAGAGGCTGGCGGCCGCGGCGAAGCGCTCCGGCTGCCGCAGCGCCCACTTCAGGGCGCCGTAGCCACCCATGGACAACCCGGCGACGAAGGTGTCCTCCCGCCGGTCGGAGACGTTGAAGAACCCGGCGACGAGGGCGGGCAGCTCCTCGGACAGGAACGTCCAGTACCGCCCGCCGCGGGCCTCGTCGGCGTAGAAGCTGCGGTGCACCTGGGGCATGACGACGGCCAGCCCGAGCGGCGCGGCGTAGCGCTCGATCGAGGTGCGCCGCGCCCAGGTGGTGTCGTCGTCGCTGAGGCCGTGCAGCAGGTACAGCACGGGGTGGCCGCCCTGGCGGGCACCGCCGGCCATGCCGATCTGCCCGGCGGTGGTGCTCTGCGGCAGCAGGACGGTCATCGAGGTGCTCAGGCCGAGGGCCTCGGAGAAGAAGTCGACGCGCAGGTGGGCCACGGCGGCAGTCTGCCGGAGGGCGCCCGGGACCACCTCCGGGGTCGGTGGCGGCGCGGCCGGCCCCGGGCGTCGGGCGGTGGCGTCAGCGCGCCGCCTGGACGGCCGTGCTGCGCGGGCGCAGCACCAGCCTGGCCGGCAGCGTGCCGGCGACCAGGCCGAGCGCGGCGACCAGGCCCACCACCGTCGCGTAGGTGCCGGGGGCGACGACCAGGCGCAGCACGCCGTCCTGGGCGGTGCTGAACGTCGCGACCACCGTCGTGGTGACCGCGGCGCCGATCAGCAGCCCGACCAGCACGGTGATGACCGCTTCGTGGCCGGCGAGCCGGTGCACCTGCCCGTTCGTGGCGCCGGCCAGGCGCAGGTGGGCGAACTCCCGGCGCCTGGCCGCCGTGGCGATGGCGGAGGTGTTCACCACGGCGACCGCGGTGAACCCGAGGGAGATGGCGACCAGCAGTTCCCACGGGCCCTGCCGGGAGACGTTCCCGGCCGGGGCGACCTCCGCGGTCGGCGCGACGTGCAGCGCCGGCCAGGCCCGGTGGAGGTGCTCGGTGACGTCGCCGCGCAGCACCACCGAGCCGACCAGGCCCGCCGGGTCGTGCGCGGCGACCAGCGCCGCCGGGAGGACCAGGTCGCCGAAACCGCGGGCCCGGGTGTACGTCGCCGCCAGGCGCAGCTCGGCGCGGTGCCCGTCGGGCAGCCACAGCGGTACGACCTCACCGGTCCGCCAGCCGTTCTGCCCGACCAGGTAGGCGCTGGCGGCGAACGCGTCGTCGCCGAGCGGGTCGCCGGACAGCGCGAGGTCGAGCACCGCGACCTCGCCGCCGGTCAGCAGGCCCTGCGCGGCGAAGTCCTCCGGTCGGCCGTCCTGCACGGCGATGACCCTGGTGGGGATCGTCGCCGCGGCCCCGCTGACACCCGGCAGCCCGAGGAGCCGCTCCGCACCCGCCAGCGGCATGCCACCGGGCGCGGTGACCCGGACGGTCGCCGCCGCCGTGCGCGCCACCTGCTCCTGGCCGGCGAGCCGCTCCAGCAGCGAGCTGTTGAGCAGCACGGTGGCGTTGAGGGCGAACATCAGCACCAGCGGCACGGCCACGGCGGCCACCCGCCGGCTCTCGGCCCGGCTCAGCAGCCCGGCCAGCCCGAACGGGCGGCTCACCAGCGCGGTCAGCGCCCGCACCAGCACCGGGCCGAGGGCGGCGACCGCGCACAGCAGCAGCGCCGAGGAGATGAACGTCATCCCCATGCCCATCGGGCCGTCCAGCGGCACGAACGCGAGCACCGCGAACGCCCCGGCGACGGTCACCGCCGCGACGAGCGCCCGGACCACCAGGCCGCCGGTGGGCGCGGTGGCGGTCTCGGTGAGCGCCTGGGTCGGGGCGATGCGCACCGCCCGCCGGCCGGCCAGCCGCGCGGCGGTGACGGTGAGCAGCGTGCCGGCGAGCACCGCGAGCAGCAGCACCGGGACGCCGACGGCCACGGTGAACTGCGCCGGCACCAGGCCCAGGGCCTGCAACCGCGCCGCCACGACGTGGGCGAGCACGACCCCCAGCGGCACCGCGGGCAGCGCGGCGGCGACCGCCAGCAGGGCGCTCTCGGCGCCCAGCAGCCTGCGCAGCCGCCGCGGCGTGGCGCCGAGGGTGCGCAGCAGGGCCAGCTCGCGCAGCCGCTGCCGCACGCCGAGGGTGACCGTGCCGGTGAGCACGAACACCGCGGTGAACGCGGTGAACCCGATGACGACGCTGGACACCGAGATCGGGCCGGCGTGCTCGGGCAGCGCGGCCGGCAGGTCCGCCCGGACCCGGTCGTCGCCGGTGAGCACCGGCGCGCCGGCCG
>NZ_BAABIL010000821.1:0-984 GCF_039542765.1 Kineococcus glutinatus | reverse complement strand
CGTGGCGGCGGTGGCGCTGCTGGCCGGCGCCGCGACCGTCGACGGCTCCCTGCAGGCCGCCCCGACGGCGCTGGCGCGCGGCCTGGAGCACGCGTGGGGCGACTACGGCGCCGACGGGCGCACCGCCACGGGCGAGCGCGACCCGGAGGCGGGCGGGGCGTGGACGCCGGACCTGCTGGCGGCGATCACGGAGCTGTCCGGCGAGCAGGCCGAGGATCTCGTCGTGCTGTCCTCCCTGTACGAGCTGGCGACGTTCGCCCCGTACCACGGCTTCCAGCAGATGACCGCCCACTACGCCAACCCGCTGGCCGACTTCGACGCCCGCCGCGAGCAGGTGGAGGACTGGGCGCGCGCGAGCGACGGCGCCGACCTGGTGCGCCGCCTCGACACCAGCCCGTTCCGGGCCCCGGACGTCTTCGTGCTGCACCGCGCCGGGGACCGGCTGGAGATCGGGATGACCACCGACATCTTCCCCGCCGAGCCCAACGTGGGCTGGGAGACGGTCTCCTTCGACCGCGCCCTCTTCGACGAGGCCCTGTTCGACCTGCGCGACGTGGGGCCGTTCACGGTCGTGGCGCGCCGATAGGTTCTGCTCCCGTGCTCCGAGCCCGCGCCGCCGGCGTGCTGCCCCGCGCAGGCCTGCTGCCCCTCGCCGTCGCCGCGCTCACCGCGCTGCTGTCCTGCCTGCTGCCGCTGGCGCCCGTCACCGTGCGCACCCCGCAGGTGCACTGGCCCGTGGACCCCGCCGCCCCGAGCTCCACGGTGGCGCTGTTCATGCCGTACCGCCCCCTCGACGTCACCGCCACCGTCCCGGCCGCGGCGCTGCGCGCGCTCGACGCGCGCACCGGCGCCGGGCAGCGTTCGACGGCGGTGGCGACGGCCGAGGCGGGCGACGCCCGCGGCGAGGAACGCTCCCTGAGCGTCACGGTCGGCGGGGGGCGGCTGCAGGTGCGCTCCTCCGGGCGCACGCTGGTGGACACGGAC
>NZ_BAABIL010000820.1:0-641 GCF_039542765.1 Kineococcus glutinatus | reverse complement strand
CGGCTGGGGGCGCGGCCGGGCACCCCCGCCTCGCTGCTGGCCGACGGGGCGGTGCGGGCGGCGGTGGCGGCCTCGCCGGACGCCGAGGACCCCGACGCCCTCGCCGGCGCGGTGCTCGACCTGCTCCAGGCGCACCTGGCGCGGTGGGAGGGCGGCGCGGCCCTGGACGCGGCCCGCGACGTCGCCGCCCGGCTGCCGTGGCTGGGGGACCTGGCGCTGCCCGACGAGGAGGACGAACTGGCTCCCGCCAACGCGCTCGCCCTGCCGGGCAGCCTCGCGGCGCGGGCGCTGGAGGCCGAGGAGGTGGGGCTCGTGCACCCCGACCTCGTGGCGGAGCGGGGTGCGGCGGCGCTGGTGGCCGCCGGTGTCCTGGACGCCCCCGCCGCGGTGCTGCTGCCCCTGGTGACGGCCGGTGCGGGGCAGGAGGAGCCGGGCGGGGCCGCCGGCGGGCACGACGTCGCGGCGGCCCTGCCGGGTTGGGACGACTTCTGCGACCACCTCGCGGCCGTCGCCGACGCCCTCGCCGGGCAGGGCGCCGGGGCGGGCGACGCACCGGCCGGTGACGTGGTGACCGGTGACGTGGTGGCCGCTCACGTGTTCCTCGCCTCGAACACGAGCCGGAAGGCCGAGCTCACGGTGGT
>NZ_BAABIL010000819.1:0-945 GCF_039542765.1 Kineococcus glutinatus | reverse complement strand
CCCCCGCGGCCGCCACGTCCGCCGCGGCGCGCGTGACGGCGATCTGCGCCTCCTGCTGGGCGGCGGCCGACTGGCTGCCCAGCACCCCCAGCAGGCCCGCCCCCGGGGCCAGCAGCTGCGGGGAGCGGCCCGCGGGGCGCCACGGGCCGTCGTCGGTGAAGGAGTTGTCCAGCAGCAGCAGCCGCGGCGCCACGCACACCGGCTGCGCCGGGTCGGCGTTGAGCGCCCGCACCCGCGGCTCCAGCGCGGCCCACACCTCCACCAGCGCGTCGGCGCCGGAGTTCTCCAGCAGGCCGCCGTCCAGGACGTGGGTGCGGTCCTCGGTCGAGGCGGTGCCCCCCGCGCAGGTCAGCAGCACGCCCGTGGGCGAGACGTACGGGAAGCGCGCCGACAGCAGGGCCGCGGTGGACAACCGCAGGTCCCGCGGCCCGCCGCCGCCGCGCGGGCAGGTGGCCCCCAGCGCGTCCTCGGTGGCGGCCAGCACCCCGTCCGGGGCCCGGGCGCCGTCGCCGGCGGCGCGGCTGAACTGGCCGGCGCCGAGGCAGTCGGGGCCGTCGGTGCTGCTCGGGGCCAGCCGCAGCACCGAGACCGCCACCCGGCAGCCGTCCGCCACGGAGGTGCCGTTGAGCAGCAGCAGCGGGAAGCGCAGGCCGTCGGCGCCGGTGGCGCTCGTACCGAAACCCTCCCCCAGACCGGGCCAGGCGCGCTGCCAGGACCGCTCCAGGGTGCCGGCCCGGTTCCAGGAGGCCAGCGGCAGGCGCAGCACGCTGTTGGGCACGTCCCGCAGGGCGGCGGCCGCCACCGCCGGGGCCACGTGGTCCCGGTCGAACGAGGCGTCCAGCCCCGGCCCCGGCGCACCCTGCTCCCCGGCGACCTCCCCGGCGCGGACCGCCACCAGCCCGACGCTGCTGCCGGAGACGCCCGAGGCGAGGAACACCCCCGCCG
>NZ_BAABIL010000818.1:0-981 GCF_039542765.1 Kineococcus glutinatus | reverse complement strand
GCCGACGAGGTCGGCGGCGATCGCCGACCCCGCCTCGCCGAGGCCGAGCAGCGCGACGCGGACGCCGTGCGCCGGGCCCCGGGCCGACCCGGTCACCAGGCGGCCTCGGCCGCGCCGGTCGCCTCCACCTCCGCGGCCGAGGCGGCCACCTCCGGCGCCGGCACCGGCGGGGTGCCGTGGGTGTGGAAGGACTCGATCGTCTTCAGCCCCCACGCCTGGCCCTTGGCGCGGTCGGCCTCGCTCCAGTCCACCGGCTGCCAGTCCGGCGCGAGCACCAGGCGCGCCCCGGCGTTGCACAGCTCGATGCGGTTGCCGCCGGGCTCGTAGACGTACAGGAAGAACGTCTGCTGGATGGCGTGCTTGTGCGGGCCGGTCTCGATGAACACGCCCTGCTCAAGCGCCAGGTCGGCGGCGCGCAGGATGTCCTCGCGGGTGTCGGTGGCGAAGGCCAGGTGGTGCAGGCGGCCGCTGGAGCCGGTCCAGTCGCGGGTCCAGACCGCGTCGTAGCCCTTGTTCGTGAACGTCGTCCAGCTGCCCGAGGTGGTGCCGTCGTCCAGGACGATCTGCTCGGTGACCAGGGCGCCGAGGGTGTCGCGGAAGTAGTCGCGGTTGGGGAGCACGGAGGCGCCGAGGTAGTTCACGTGGTCCAGCCGGCGCACCGCCACCCCGTGACCGGGGCGGGCGGCGGCCTGGTTCTTCAGCGCGGGCGCCTGGTCCGCCGGTGCCCGGAACCACTCCGACTCGTAGTACAGGCCGAACTCGTGCCCGTCGGGCTCGGTGAAGACGTAGGTGGGCCCGTAGCCGGGGTCACCGTCCTGCCAGCCGATCCCGCGCCCGCTCGCCTCGATGGCCGCCACCCGGCGCTGCAGGGCCTCCGGGCTGGCCGCGCGCAGGTTCGTGCGCCCCACGCCGGAGGTCGGGTGCGCGGTGACCTTGACGGTGACGTTCTCGTAGTCGTCCCAGGCGTGCAGGAACACCGAG
>NZ_BAABIL010000817.1:0-824 GCF_039542765.1 Kineococcus glutinatus | reverse complement strand
CCAGCAGCACGGACACCACGCAGCCGTCGCAGGCCAGCGGTCGGGCGGTGCAGCTGTCGCAGTCGATGAGCATCCGGCACCTCCTGGGCCGTCGCGGGCTGCTCGGCCCGGCCGACCCCCCGGCCGGCACCGCGCACGCTAGGTGGCGGGTCCGACACGACCGCACCGGCGCTGCGGCCCCACCGCGCGGCACCCGGCCTCAGGCCCGCTCGAGGCGGGCCAGCAGCGCCCGGGAGGAGACGGGGCGCGCCCCGGCGGCGCGCACCCCGGCGACGACCTCGCCGTCGTCGGAGACGACGACCACCGGCCGGCCGGGAGGCTCGGCGCGGACCAGGCGGCGGATGAGCTCGTCGGCGGTGCAGCCCGTGGCGCTGAAGAGCACCCGCACCCGCCGGGTGCTCGCCGAGGGCACCGGGCCGACGGCGTCGCTGCCGTCGAAGCAGCAGGTCACCTCCGCCGCCGTGCGGGCGGCCAGGCGCCCGAGGCCGTCGACGAGGCGGCGGCGCTGCTCCAGCAGCGTGGCGCGCCCGTAGCCGAGCTTGGTCACGTTGTAGCCGTCGACGACGAGGTGGGCGCGGGGCAGCGCCAGGAGCAGGTCGAGGGTGGCCGGGTCGTCGGCGGCGAGCGCCCGCGCACCGGGGGCCGCGGCGGGCGGGCGTGCCGCGTCCTCGGCCACCAGGTCCGCCGGCGCGATCTCCACGGGGGGCAGGGACAGCTCCCGGCGCAGCGACGAGGCCGCGTCGAGGAGGGTGTCGAGCAGCAGGCGCGCCCGGACGTCCTCGACCCGGTGCTCGCGGCGGGCGGCCCGCTGGGCCTGCACGACC
>NZ_BAABIL010000816.1:0-2039 GCF_039542765.1 Kineococcus glutinatus | reverse complement strand
CGCTGCGGCGGGCGGTGGGCCGGTGAGCGCGCCGACGCCGCGGCCCGGCGCTGGCCCGCTGGCCGGCACGCTCGTGGTGGACCTGTCGCGGGCGCTGGCCGGCCCGCACGCGGGCATGGTGCTGGGCGACCTGGGGGCGCGGGTGGTGAAGGTGGAGGCACCCGGAACCGGCGACGACACCCGCGGCTGGGGCCCGCCGTTCCTCGACCCACCGGGCGGTGGGAACCGGGAGTCGTCGTACTTCCTGTCCTGCAACCGCAACAAGGAGTCGATCGCGCTGGACCTGAAGTCCGGCGACGGGCAGGAGGTGCTGCGCGGCCTGCTGTCGCGGGCGGACGTTCTGGTGGAGAACTTCCGCCCCGGGGTGCTGGAGCGGCTCGGGTTCGGCACCGGGGAGCTGTTCGCGCTCAACCCCCGGCTCGTGGTGCTGTCCATCACCGGTTTCGGCCACGACGGCCCCGAGGGCGGGCGCGCCGGCTACGACCAGATCGCGCAGGGCGAGGCCGGGTTGATGTCGCTGACCGGCTCCGGCCCTCAGGACCCGCAGCGGGTGGGGGTGCCCATCGCGGACCTGCTGGCCGGGCTGACGGGCGTCTCCGGGGTGCTGGCGGCGCTGCTGGAGCGCGGGCGCACCGGCCGCGGGCAGGTGGTGCGGACCTCGCTGCTGGCCTCGGTGGTCGGGGTGCACGCCTTCCAGGGCACCCGGTTCACGGTGGCCGGGGAGGTGGGCCGGGCGCAGGGGAACCACCACCCGGCGATCGCGCCCTACGGGTTGTTCGCGTGCGCCGACGGCGCGGTGCAGATCGCGGTCGGCAGCGAGGGGTTGTGGCAGCGCTTCTGCGCCGCCTTCGGCCTGGACGCGGCTGCGGAGGGTTTCGCCGGCAACGGTGAGCGGGTGGCCCACCGCGATCGGCTCACCGCGCGGATCGAGGAGGTGTTCGCCGGCCGCAAGGCCGAGGACCTGCTCGCGGAGCTGGAGCGGGCCGGGGTGCCCGCCGGGCGGGTCCGCGGCATCGACGAGGTGTACGCCTGGGAGCAGACCCGCTCCCAGCACCTGCTGGTGGACGTCGAGCACGACACGCTCGGCCCGCTCACGCTGCCGGGTTCCCCGCTGCGGTTCTTCGCCCCCGACGGCACCGAGACCACGCGCGGCCACCACGGCGCCCCACCGGTGCTCGACGCCCACGGTGCCGCGCTGCGGGCGGAGCTGGCCGGCACGACGGGCGCGGGGGGCACCGCGTGAGCGTCTCCGCGCTCGCCGCACCCGCGGGCGGGCACAGCGCCGCCGACGTGCTCGCCGCGGTGCTCGACGCCGGCACCTTCCGGTCCTGGGACGCGCCCGCGGACCGCACCGGCGCCCCGGCGCGCTACCTGGAGCAGCTCGCCCGCGCCGAGGTGCGGGCGGGTGCCGACGAGGCGGTCCTCACCGGGGAGGGGTTGCTGGCCGGGCGACGGGTCGCGGTCGTGGTCTCGGAGTTCGCCTTCCTCGCCGGTTCCGTCGGCACGGCCGCGGCGGCGCGCATCGTGGCCGCCGTCGAGCGGGCCACCGCGGAGCGCCTGCCGCTGCTGGCCGCCCCCGCCTCCGGCGGCACCCGGATGCAGGAGGGCACCGGCGCCTTCGTCACGATGGCCGGGATCGTCGCCGCGCTGTCCGCCCACCGCGCCGCGCACCTGCCCTACCTGGTGCACCTGCGCCACCCGACGACCGGGGGCGTGCTGGCGTCGTGGGGATCCCTCGGCCACGTCACCACCGCCGAGCCCGGCGCCCTCGTCGGGCTGCTGGGTCCGCGGGTCCAGGAGGCCCTGACCGGCGCGGCGCTGCCCGCCGGCGTGCAGCGCGCGGAGAACCTGCGCCGCCACGGCGTCGTCGACGCCGTCGTGCCGCTGCACCGGCTGCGCGCCACCGCCGCCCGTGCGCTCGACGTCCTGTGCGCCCCCGTCGCCGGGCACCCGTGCGCCGGGCGGCCGGGTGCAGCGGCGCCCGGCCGCCACCTCGCCGCGGTGGGCACGAGGGCACCGGTGGCACCGGTGGCGGCGTG
>NZ_BAABIL010000815.1:0-1094 GCF_039542765.1 Kineococcus glutinatus | reverse complement strand
TGCGGCCCCCGCGCCGGCCGCCGCCGAGCCGGAGGCCCCGGCCGTCGAGGCTCCGGTGGAGACCCCGGCCCCCGCCCCCGCGGCGGAGAAGCGCACCGCCAAGCGCGGTGCCGCGAAGGCGACCAAGGCCGCCAAGACCGTCGAGGCGGCTCCCGCCGCGGAGGCGCCCGCCGAGGAGGCCCCCGCCGCGAAGCCGGCGTCGAAGTCGGCGTCGAAGTCGACCGCGAAGGCCGCCAAGGCCCCGGCGAAGGCTCCCGCCAAGTCCGCTCCCGCCAAGTCCACCGCCCCCGCGAAGTCCGCCGCCGCCGCGGTGGACGCGCGCGCCGTGCGGCAGTGGGCCGCGGAGAACGGCATCGCCGTCGCACCGCGCGGCCCCATCTCCACCAGCATCATCGAGCAGTTCCAGGCCGCCACGCGCTGAGGCGCGCAGCAGCCGTCCCACGCAGCGGGGGCGCCGGACCACGTGGTCCGGCGCCCCCGCTGCGCGTCCGGCCCGGGTTCGCCCGGGTTCGCCCGGGTACGCCCGGGTACGCCCGGGTTCGGCGGCGGTCAGCCCCTGGGGCGGCGCCTGCGGCGCCGGGCGGCGTCCGGGCCGACGGGGGGCATGCGATCGGCGCCGAAGACCTCGGCGCAGATGGTGCGGTACAGCCGGTCGGGAACCGGCAGCCAGCTCACGGTCCGCAGGGACTGGGACTGGCCCGCGGACTCCATCTGGAACTGCCCGTAGTCCAGGACCCGGCCCACCAGGGACTGGTTGTAGCTCATGTCGGTCACCTTCGTGACGGGCATCATCGCCACCTTGCGGCGCAGCACCCCGCGGGTGAGGAGCAACCGCCGGTCGGTGACGACGAACCAGGCCACCCGCCACTGCACGAACCGCCAGAGCGTGCGGGCGAGCAGCGCGAACCAGGCGAGGAACAGCACGTCCCCCACCACCGGCACCGACGGCGGCAGGGCGGTGGTGATCCACAGCAGCAGCGCGAACGCCAGCACCACGGCCCCGACCGGCGCGGCCAGCTGCACCGGGTGCCGCCGCACGGCCACCACGAGCCGCTCGCCCGGCACCCAGTAGCGGTCGAGCAGGGCCGGCAGCA